>JALZBN010000017.1 GCA_030947365.1 Actinomycetota bacterium | reverse complement strand
CGGTAGTGCGGTGGGATGTCGGCGACGATCGAGCGGCGCGCCACATCGAGCGCCTCCGGCGCGTGGCGCGGGAGGCGGCGTCACAGAGCCGGCGCGTCTGGCTGCCGGTGGTCGACGAGCTCAGCTCGTTCGACGATGTGGCCAGCCGGCCCGGCGCCGCGCTCGCCGACATCTCGGGTGACCCGCTCGCGCCGCCCTACGGAATCGTGCTGGTGGGGCCCGAAGGGGGCTGGGCGCCAGAGGAGTTGGCGACAGGGCTACCGAGGGTGAAGCTTGGTGCGCAGGTGCTGCGAGTCGAGACCGGCGCGGTTGTCGCGGGCGCGCTGTTGGGCGCGCTGCGCTCGGGACTCGTCGCGCCGAGGGTCAGGGAGGAGGGACCGTGAAGACCTGCCCGGGAAAGATGAGATCAGGGTTGCCTCGGTCACTGAGGACGGCGCGGTTGGCCGCGATCAGCCGCTGCCAGTAGGGAACGATCTCGGCGTCTGACGGCGCACGGCCCCAGGTGGTGTGCAAGACGTCGGCGGCGATGGTCCAGAAGCACTGCCCTGGCGCCACCCGCCATTCGCCGGGGGGGTTGGCGACGGGCGGGTTGGCGACGGCGGGGTTGGCGACGGCGGGGTTGGCGACGGCGGGTGGCACCGGCGAGGGTGGCTCTGGCGCGTCCCCCTCCGGCAGGCGATGCATCACCACCGTCGACTGGGTGCCAGTTGGTTGAGGGTCGGCCGGCTGGGCACCCGCGCCGCCGGCAAACGCGCCGAGCGCGCCGGTGGCCACGCCTGCGCTCAGGGTCACGGCGAGGACTCGGCGGAGGACGGGCACAGTAAGCCGGTCAGCGACCGTGATGAGCGCGCCGGCACCGCAGACACGGGCCGCTGCGGTCAGCGTAGAGACGACGAGCGTGTACCAAGCGGCGACGAGCGCGACGAGCCGAACAATGGCGAAGGCCACGACGACCGTGTCGGTGCGCCGAAGCCATTCCGGCCATCCGCTCGCCGAGGTGAGGCCGGGTGTGCGAAGCGCGCCGTTGCCGGCCGCGTGCAGTGCGACCATGACAAGCAACAGAAGCGCAAGCCACGTCGCGCCGGCGCGCCAGCGGGTCATTCGCCGGAACCGACAGGAACGACGACAGGTGGACCATCGCGGCGGTCGACAACCAACCGCTGGCACGCGCCGGTTCCGAGGTTTGCCGACCTGAGAGCGAACCCGCCATCGACCTTGGTGACCGCACGAGCGACAAGGTCGTGACCCGACGCGGCCCAGCCGTCGAACATGAAGACCTCGCCAGTCGGCGGGTGCAACAACGCCAGGGCGGTTTTTCCCCGGCAGGTCCAGTCACCGGTCGCGACCTGATCGCCCGGCTCACCCAGAGACCACCGGCCAGAACCCGATACGAGGATCCCGTCGGAGTACCGCACGGTTTCCAGGCACCCGTCGCCGTCGGTGTCGGCCAGCAGCGCGCCGTCGGCGGCCGGGCAGTCGGGCGGCACAACCGAGGTCGTGCTCACCGGTGCCGGGCCAGTGGTGGTTGGCGACGCAATGGGTGCCAGGACCGGCGCGACCGACGGGATGACCCGGGCCGGGTCCGGCGTCGCGGCGCGACCACCCGAGCCGGAGAGACCGCTGGCGGCGGCCACCCCGGCGGCAACGAGGACCAAGCTCATGCCGGCAACAATCGCCACTCTTCGATTTCGCCTGCTGCGACGTCGGCCGAATGACGGTGGCGCCTGCGAACGGCGGAGGGCATCGAGCGCGCCGGCCCGCGACCCGGGCACCAAGAGCCGAGGAGCTGCTCCGGGAAGGTTGGCCGGCACAACCGCGCCGGGAAGACAGCCATCGGGCACGAGCTCGTTGATGGTGGATGCCAGTCGTGCCGCGGTGGGCCGCTGCGCCGGATCGCTAGCCATGGCGTCGTGAGCCAGGCCCAGCAGCGGCTCCGTGTCGGGGCCAGACATCTTGGCAACAAGCGATTGCAAGAGCGCACCGACTGCGTACACGTCGACCGAAGGGTCGAGCGGATCTCCTTCGCCATGGTCTGGATCGAGAAACCCCGTGGGCACGTCCGGCCGCGGCGGCGACGTTTCACCGGCGCGCCCGCCGTAGCCGAAGCTGCACAGCACCGGACGACCTTCGGCCTCGAGGATGACGTGCTCGGGAACTACCGCGCCGTGCACGATGCCGAGATCGTGCAGTTCGGCCAGAATCGATGCCACCGCGACCGTGACGCCTGCCGTCTCGACCCGGGACAATGCGGGGGCGTCGCGCAGCGTATGGCCCTCGAGGCGCTCGGTGACGAGCACCGGATGGAGCGGATCGCCCTCGATTCCGATCAATCTCACCGCGCCCGGGTGGCGCGCCAGCGCCAGCAACTCGGCTTCCCGGGCGATCCGGGCCGGGTCGCCATGCTTCGAAAAGGTCGCCACGGCTAGTATCTTACATACCTTTTCATGTTCTTTCAATCAGCAATCAGGTGAGTCGTCCTGGGTGGGGGCGGCGAGAGAAGTGGCCTCGACCTGGGCCCGTGCCGGCGCGCCGGGCAGTGCTCGGGCGAACACGTACGCAACGCTGGCCGACGCGTGCACGCGCACCGTCGGAGGGCACCCGGGCGCAGCGGCAGGCACGACGGTGACGTCGACCCGCAGGTCGCGGAAGCGGTCGCCATCGAGGGCGGCGCGCACCCGCTGGGTGGCGAGCCGGTCGACCGTGCCGGGGTCGAGCTCGACGGCGCCGGCTCGGTAGAACGCGCCGTTGCCAACACCGATAGTCGCAGCGTCGTTGGCCGCGGCGGCAACGGAGTTCGCCACTTCCCGTTGGCCAAGGAAGACGACCGCGGAGTCGACGGTGATGGCCGCGAGGACGATCACCACCAGCACGGCGACGGGGAAGAGTAACAGCACGCTCCCCGATTCGAGGGCGCGCCGATGCCGTCGCCCGGGCTCAGGGGGCAGCCGTGTCACAACGGTCATCCGCCGCCGGCACCCCGCTGCGGAAGGGGTCGACCACCTCGGTGTGGCGCGCCGCCGCCGTGTAACCCTCACCGTATTGCCCAATCCACGGGAGGGTGATCGCCGGCACCGGATACGCGACCTCGAACTTCACCTCTTGGCACCGACTGAAGCCAGCTTCGACAGGCGTGATTCGCAGACGGGACGGGTCGCGGCCGGCCCCGCGCACCGCCTCCTCCGCCGCCGCTTGCGCCTCTGCCATCGGATCGGAGCCGGGCGGTGCCTCGACGTAGGCGCGTGTCGCCTCACGCGCCGCCGACGCCACCGCGATCTTCGCGTCGACCACAGCCCATGCGTTGGCCACCACGAGCACCCCAACGACAAACACGAGCATCCCAAACGGAATGGCCTCGATGCCGGCGACCTGGCCGGATTCGTCCCTCGACCACCGGCGTGGCGTCATCATCGGAAGCGCTCGACTTTCACCCGTACGGTGCGATCAATGTCGCCGAACGCGAGGGGTCCGGCGAGTGCCGGGAAGAGCACGCTCGGGCTCGTCGCCTGCACGCGCAGCACGATCACGTCGGCGTCGGACGCACCCCACGAGAAGCTCACCCGGTCGCCGTAGCGTCCGAGAAGACGGCGGGCCTCGGCTTCGGCTTGTGGCTCCAAAGCCAGCCCGCCGTGTTCGCCCGCCACCTTCCTGGCCGCGTCGTACGCCACCGACGTGACGACCGACGTGGCATAAAGGTTGAACAACACCTGCACGGCGAATAACAGCAGGACGAGAAAGATGACGAACCCGAACCAGGCCGAGAGCGGGCCGCCACCCCGCTCGTCCCTAGCGGCCGATTTGATTGATCTGGGTATTCGTCTGCGAGCTGGTGTTGTTCCAGATCGTGCGGAACCCCACCCACATGATGGCGCCGAGCGCGGCCATGATCAGCACCGCGATCGCCGCCGAGATCACACCTTCACCAGACTCGTCTTTGACGAGACCCACCGACATCGATCGCACCCACACGTAGGCTCGCAGCAGTTGATCGTTCACTTATTCTCTCCTTGTTGGTTGACGGTTTGTAGACGGTTTGCAGACGGTTGTAGACGGTTTGTTCGTTGTCGGTCAGGGACCAGAGAAGAGGCGCAACGCCTCGATGAATGGCACGGCGATGAAGATGACTCCCGGCACCAGCGCCGCGACGGTGACGGGGATCCACACCTGCTCACCGCGCCGCTCCGCGGTTTCAACCAGCTCCCGCTGGACGTCTTTGCGGATGGCCCGGGCCTCTTCGGACAGCAGGCGGCCGAGGTCGCTGGCCTCCCGATTGAGCGCCAACACGGGGATGAGGCGATTCAGGGCGGCGACATCAGCCAGGGTCGCCCACTCCCTCAGGGCTTCGATGTCGGAGAGGCCCTGGCGGACCCGGCCGCACACGCGGGCGAGGTCGCGCGCCGCATTCCCCTTGCCTCGCGTCGCCAGCCGGTTCAGCGCCGCGCCGAGCGAGAACCCGGCCGACAGAAGCATCGCCAGTTGCTCCGCAACCACCGGTAGCTCGAGGAAGAGGCGCCGCTTCCACGCGTCGGATGCGGACGCGGCCCGCTGCTCGAAGACCAGGAACGCGAGCGCGGCGCCACCGAAGATGCCGAGCAAACCGATCAGTACCGGTGGTCGCAGCGCCAGGGTGAAGAGCGCGCCGGCGACAAAGCCGAAGGCGCTCCACCCGAGTTGGCGCACACGAAAGGCGGTGACGTCGAGTGGCGAGTGAATGCGCTCCAGCCGAACGGAAAGGTCTTCGCCGACCCCGAGGCCTCTAGCCACCCGCTCGCCCAGAACCCGGCACAACGGGCGGACGATCTCGCGGAACGACTCCACCGACGGCAGCAGGGCACGGCTTCTAGGGCTCATGCCACCCGGCGCGTAGGGTCGCAACCTGTCGGCGAGCGAAGGGCGCGCGAACCAGCGGACCTCCGAGAACCAGAGTGTGCACCCAGCCCACGCGGCCAGCCCGGACAGCACCGCCAGCCTCATTCGACGCTCCTCATTCGACGTTCCTCATTCGACGTTCCTCATTCGAAGAAGACGCGTTGCTCGTCGGGAAGCTTCATGATGCGGCCCGACCACAGCCAGCAGGCGATGACCATCGCCACCGCGAGCAGGACACCGATCTGCCCGGTCGGCGTCTCGTAGGCGGGCCGGCCATCGCCGATCGACAGGCCGGCCAGGGCCATCCCGAAGGGGACGAAGAGCACGAACCGGCGGGCGAAGCGGGCGGCTGCCTGCTTTGCCAACGCATCCTTGCGGCCGTGGAGATGGGCAAGGCGATCGTCGGCCAGTGCGCCCAGGCGCCGTTCGAGATCGGTGCCACCCACCTCGTGCGCGACCAGAAGGGTCTCGCACGCGGCATCGGCGGTGGCGTCGGCGAGGCGCGCCTTGAGGATGGAGATGGTGCGGCTGAAATCCGTCGACATCGACCACTCGCGCTGCGCGGCAGCAAACGCGGGGCGCATCTCCGGTGGGCTGCTGCGGCCAACCTCGAACAGCGCCTGCGGCACCGATCGACCCAGGGCACCCGTCAGCAGGCCGATCTCCTCGATCATCCGGGGCCATGCCTCGTTGGCTTTCTCCCGGCTGCGCTGCCGGCGGGAGCGATAGGCGGCGATGGGCCACGTGGCGGCAAAGCCGCCAACAGCGACGGCGGGGATCAGGCTGCCGAACAGGGCAAAGGCGACGCCCGCACCCAGAAGGAAGACCACTCCCAGCACGGCGACGAACTCCGAGGAACGGACGTCGTCGAGGCCGGCCTGGACCAGCCATTGCTCGACGCGCCGGGGCGACGGCGTGACCGACCCGGTGCGGGGCCCGACTCCGAACCCCTGCCAACCGAGGACGAGCGACGTGTAGACGAGGAAGACGCCGTAGGCCCCCGCCACGGTGATCACAAGCCCGATCATCGGGGCGCCTCCGAACCGACGGGCGCAGCCGACTTCGCCCGGCGCGCCGGCCGCTGGCGACCGTTGGAACCCACACCGACACCGTCGCCGGCGCCGGTGCCGGTGCCGGTTGTATCGGCACGCGCATCGAGGAGCCTGCGCACGTCGTAGCCGGCCTCCTCGAGCGCTCGGGCGGCGCGCACCGGCAGACTGCCACTCCAGGCGAGGGGCTCGTCGGAGCGGGGACGGGAGAACACCTCGGTGGCAGTGAACTGGGTTCCGTCTCGTCCGGTTTGGAGTTCCTCGACGGCGATCACTTCGCTCACCTGCACCTGCCCGCCGATGCGAGCACAGTGCACGACGACGTCGACGGCCTCGCTCACCAACGCGCTCAACGCCGACAGCGGAAGCTCGTTGGCGCTGTCGGAAAGTTGGCAGATGAACCGCAGTCGGGTGAGCGCCTGGCGCGCCGAGCCGGCGTGGATCGTGGTGTACCCCTTGACTCCCGACGAGAGAGTGAGAAGAAGGGGAAGCGCCTCGCGGTCACGCACCTCTCCGACCACGGCGATATCGGGCGCCATGCGCAGGAATCCGGCAACGAGGCGACGCAGGTCGACTTCTCGACGGTCTTGGCGCGTCGGCCGCGTCTGCATCGACGCCACGTTTGGCAACGGCAGGTCGGCCTCGAATACCTCCTCGGCGATGACCACACGCAAACTCGGATCGAGCTCTGCCGCGCAGCAGGAAAGCATCGTGGTCTTGCCCGAGCCCGGCGCGCCCGAGAAGACGATCGACAACCGAGCCCTCACGCACGCCCGGAGAAAGGCGGCCACCCGATCGTCGAGCATTCCGCGGCCGACGAGTTGGTCGAGCGAGCGATAGGCGACACCCGTGAACTTCCTGATATTGACGAGGATGTGGCCGTCGCGCCCCACGTCGCCGTGCACGATGTGCAGGCGGGCGCCATTGTCGAGCTGTGCATCTTGAAGGCCCTCGGCCGGATCGAGCTTGCGATGTGAGCCGGACGCGTCGTCGAGGATCTTGGTGAGGGTGCGCACGACGTGCTCGTCGTCGTTGAAGCTCTCGTCGTGGTAACCGCTGGCGCCGAGATGGCGCTTCACGAAGATCGCGTCTGGGGCGTTGACCATAACCTCCCAAACGTCGTCGTCGGCGAGCAGCGATTCGAGGGGCCCGTATCCGGCGAGGTTGCGGTAGGCCCGCTCGGCAACGAGGTCGGGTTCCGCCAGATCGAAGGCCCGTAGACCGCGCTTGTGGTCTGCGGACCATGACGCCACTTCGTCGTCGATGAGGCCGCGGAGCTTGGCCCGGCCGTCGTCGCCCGACATCTCGAGTGAGATTTCCTTGGCGCGCCGTTGCACACGCCGCTCGATCTCCTGAAGCGGCGAGCCGTCGGCGGTCACGTCATCGGCCCAGCATCTCGGGCTCGGCCCAGCTGCCGAGCGCGCCGGCACGCACCCGCTCGGGCGCCGTGACCGGCAGCGGCGCGTCGTTGCGCTCGAGCAACGCCCGCACGCATCCGGCCAGCGGAGAGCCAACTGCTGCCGGTAGCCGCCGTCCGTCGCGGAGCGCATCGTCGACGCCCTTGCGCTCGGGAAGGAACAGCGGCGTCGCCGTGCCCATGCCATTTCCCGCCAGCTCAGCGAGCGTTCTGACGATGCCGGCCCGGACCCGTGGAGATCGAGGGGCTCCGTTGACGACAGGCACCAATCGCGATGGAGGCACGCCAAAGTCGAGGGCTGCCGACAGCACCCGCACGAGCGCGTGAAGCCCCTTCATCGTCGGGTGGCCGACAGCGAGCACCACGTCGGCCCGGCGCGCCACCGTGCGGGCCATCACGTGGCGCTCCTCGACGTCGAAGGAGCCGCCCTCTTCCTCGCCTTCCAAGTCGGGGTCGACATCGCAAACGACGATCCGGTAGGCCTGCTGAACCGATTCCAGCGCGGCCTCGAAAGCGCGAGGTCGAATGGTCGACCAGAAGCGGGCGTGACGAAGCCCGAGCAAGAGGCTGTAGTGCCGGTCGACGACGTCGAAGGTCATGGCGCGCACCTCGTGGCCCACGGGCTGGCCGGCCCGGTGAGCCTCGACGAGTTCCTGCACGCCCGGCACCACGTCGCGCGCGTCATGGAGCATGGCCTGCTCGGCGTGCAGCTTGAGATCGGCGAGGAGGACGAACCCCGCATAGGCGGTGTCGTCACCAAGGCTCTGGGCCAGCGCAATTGCCGCGGTGGACGCGCCGGTGCCCCCGGGGCCCACGACACCAACAAGTGGACAACGCCACGCGGATGGCGTGACGGCGCGCCGCGAGGGCTCGCTCGCAACATCCGCGCCGGCGTCTGCCCTCACGATCATCCGGGCATGTGAGCTCAGCGCACCCAGCAGCTCGTCGCGGCCGAACCCGGCTCCAAGCACCGCAGACGCGCCGAGCGCGCTCCAGTCCCGCACGACCCTCGGGTCGTCGACGACGAGGCACGCACAGCCGGCATGACGTGCCGCCGCGAGCAGGTCGCGGTCGACCGACGGCATCCCCGCGTCGGCCAGCAGGGCTGACGCGGCTCGACCGCCGGCCAGCCGGGCCCGGACCTCATCTGCCGATACGCACTTCACGAATTCGACAGGAAGTGAGCCCGACGTGGCCCACTGTCCGAGTGCGCCGAACCATGACGACCGCGCCGGCGCCAAACCCAACACCACGTATCGAGCCCCGGCCATTACGGGGCGGATCCCTTGGATCGGCCATCGGACGACGAGCCAGTGCCGGGCTGCTCGGGCCGGTACGGCGGTGGCGGCGCCTGGGCGGGCGGCGCGCCGGTGGTGCGTACGACGGTGAGCTTGCCCTGCTGAATGGCGTGGGCGAGCGCAACCTCGTCGCGGTCGTCGATGACACTCACCGCGACGACAGCCGTGCCGTTGTCGCCGAGCCCGACTTTGGCCCGCTCGATCGACACCACCTGCGCGTCCTGCAGCACCGTCGTTGTGAACGACTCGTTGCCGCTGCCGAAGGTGGCCAGCAGGTCGACGCGCTCACCCTCCTCGAGGGTGGCGCTGAGGTGACCGCGCTCCACAGGGAACGAGAGCTCGCGGCCAGGCTCGTCACCGGCCTTGGCCACCACCGCGCTGGGCTGAACAAGCTCGCCCGTCTCAAGCTTCGTCACCGCGGTGGCTCCGACGAGAACCGACAGGTCATTGAAGGCCCGGGCTCGCACCCCGGCCGAGAGATCCATCGGCTCCATCGCCAGATCGGTGGCTGCGATGCGTCTGCCGGCGGCGATCGGCCGCGCCGCCACGACGTAGGAGTGAGACGGGCCACCGTGTAGCCCGGCGTAGGCGGCGAAGAGTCCGACAGCTGCGGCGGCGACGAGCAATCCGCCGGCCACCGCCCGACTTCCGGGAAGATTACGGCGCCGGCGCACTTGCCGCAGAGGGCGGCTCTCACCGGTACTGGTTTTGACGCCATTGCCGTTGGCGACCGGCGCGCCGGGCGACCGGTAGTCCACGTCCGGCGCGCTCATGCTCCTGCTCTTGCTTCGCGCAACAGCTCCTGCCCTCCCGCCTTACGTCCCGCTCTTTTTCGCCAATAGCCCTGAGCGTTCCGCCGCCCGTGGCTCCGGTGACACTATGAAACTTCATGAGATAACACAAGAGGAAATCTTGTGGATTCTTAGTGGAAAACGAAGGAAATCTGGTGGACAACCGGCCCTCGACCATCTCGAGCGCTGAAAGGGTGTGGATTCGACGCCGTTTCAGTGCCGAGAACGTGGGGCTAACGTGCGGGAACTCATGGCCCGCATCCTCGACACCACCCCCGATTTCGACGCCTTCGCTCGAAAGGCCGGACTCGACACGCCAATGGATCGAGAGGTGCAGTGGAAGGCGCGCTACGAAGGCGCCTATCCCCTCGTCTTCCGAGCCTTCTACGCCGGCGACGGTTCACCCGAGGGCCGCCCCGCGGCCGCACGAGAGCTGTCACGCATCAAGCGGCGCGTGGCCGAAGCCGCGCCGGTCATGCGCAGTCACGTCGAAGAGGTCGACCCCGCGCTCGGCGCGGCCCTCGGCCTTCCGCCGGAGCCGTCGCCGCTGCACGTGCTGATGGTCGGCACCTTCTCCACCAACGCCACCGTGGCCAAGATCGGCGACGACATCGCTGTGCTGCACTGTTTGGAGTGGTTCCAGTCGCCCGAGGGGGCAAAGGTGCTCGTCGCCCACGAAGGCACCCATGCGTGGCAACGGCTGGCCACCGGTGAGGATCCTCCGGAGCACGACCCCGGTTGGCTCGCCTTCTCGGAAGGAGTCGCCATCCGGGCCTCACGGGAGGTCGTGCCCGGTCGTCCCGACGACGACTACTTCTGGTACGGCCATCCCGAGATCGAGGAATGGCTCCCCTGGTGCCGAGAGCACCGCGACAAGCTCCTCGAGCGCTTCGCCGGCGGCGTCGACGAGTCGTGGACCTACGAGGCGTTCTTCGGCGCGGGGATGGTCGACGGTCACTGGCGCGTGGGCTATTTCGTCGCCGACGAGATCGTGGGCCAGATCGACAAGCCCCTCTCCGAGCTGGTGAAGATGACGGCCGAAGAGGGCCGCGCCGCGGTGAAGACCGTGCTCGGCCTCAGCTAACCCGTTTAGGCCGCGGCCGGTGATCCCCACCACTTTGGTGCGCGCCAGGTGTCGTCATCGGGGCCGAAATCCGTGCTTCGAACGACGCGGATCGCGCAGGAAATGTCGACGGGGGAAGGATCTCGACCCCTTCGGTCTAGATCAGATCGTCGGCAGTCGCCGTGCCGGGTCCCCCGGTGCCGGCTCCCCCTGTGCCGGCTCCTACCGCGCCGACCCCCCCTGTGCCGACTCCCACCGTGCCGACTCCCACCGCGCCGGCTCCCACCGCGCCGGCTCCTACCGCGGCCGCGTCGTCCCACCGCAAGCGGGGGGCGTCGCCCCAGAGCCGCTCGAGGTCGTAATAGCGGCGGGTCTCGTCGAGGAAGACGTGGGCCACGAAGTCGCCGTAGTCGAGCAGGATCCACTCGGCCTGCTGGGCACCCTCCATGCGCAGCGGCGACGGGCCGCCGCCGACCTTCACCTGAGCTTCGATCTCCTCGGCGATGGTGCGCACCTGGCGGTGGTTGCTGCCGCTCGTGATGACGAAGGCCTCGGTGATGGCGAGGATCTTGCCCACCTCGAGCACGACGGTGTCGTCGCCACCCTTGGAA
>JALZBN010000140.1 GCA_030947365.1 Actinomycetota bacterium | reverse complement strand
TCGCCGGGAGTAGTCGGCCCGGTTGGACTGGTCAGCACGGTGGAGCCGGGCGACGTGCGGAAGTTGAGGATCAGCACCAGGCCCAGCAGCGTGGCCAGCAGGATGGGGACGGCGCGGCGCATGCGATCTCCCTCAGTAGGCGAAGCGCTCGATGTGGATCTGCTGGCGGGGAACGCCGAGGTGCCGCAACCGTCGATGAACGGCGTCGACCAGCGCCGGTGGGCCGCACACGTAGACGTCACGATCGACCACATCCGGCACGAGCTGACGCAGCGCGTGAACACCAAGACGGTCGGTTTCGTCGTCGCCGATGTCGACGCCGGCTAAGGGATGGACGACGATGCCCCGGTTGATGACGAGGCGATCGATCTCGTCTCGGAACACGAAGTCGTCCGGCCGCTGGACCCGGTACAACAACGTGATCTCGCCGGGTGCGGCGTTCAACGACTCGATCAGCGCCCGCAGCGGGGTGATCCCGATGCCGCCGGCAATCAGCAGCACCCGGCGCCTCGTCCGCCGGCGCGCCGTAAAGGTGCCGTACGGTCCTTCGGCGAAGACGGGTGTTCCGAGACGCAGCTCCGACACCTTCCTGGTGAAGTCGCCGAGCTCTTTGACCGTGATGCGAAGGGTGCGGCCATCCGGCGGTGCCGACAGCGAGAACGGATGCGCTTGCCACCAACCATCTCGCGTGAGGAACCGCCACAGGAAGAACTGACCCGATTTCGCCCGCACCTGGTCGAGGTGTCGGCCCTCGATGTAGATCGAGAACACGCCCGGGCCCTCCTTGACGACGTTGGCCACGTGGAGCCGGTGCCGAGCGTTGAAGGCGAGTGGAGAACCGACCCGCCAGAACAGGATCACGCTACCGACGACGACGTAGAGACCTACCCACCACGCCCGGGCCACTGGATCGTCGACGAAATCGCTGCCCACCGCGAGTTGGTGGGCGAATCCGAGCGCAACGGCGAGGTAGGCGTACAAATGGACGAAGTACCACGTCTCCCTCCTGAGGCGGGCTCGTGCGGCGCGGATCGACGTGATCGCGATGCCGATAAGGAGGATGGTCGCGACGATCGCCATGAGCACGTCGGGGTAGTGGCGAATGAAGTCGAGGATCTGGGCGAACAGGGTGAGGTGGCCGGTGGCGGCATAACCCAAGGTGATCGTGACGGCGTGCACCACGATCAGGGTGACGGCCGCGAAACCGTTCCACCGGTGCCAGCCGGCGAGGCGATCGAAGCCGACGTGGCGTTCGAGCACCGGGACCCGGGCCATGAGCAGCAGTTGCAGCAGCACCGCGTACGCGCCGAGGAGACCACTTAGCTGGCCCACGGCCGTGAGCGCGCCACCCGCACTGTCGACTGCATCCATGCCACCGTGGCGCAGCCAGAGCCCGGCGATGACGACGGCATTCGCGACGACGACCACCACGACATCGCGAGCCGAGTTCGCCGTGTTCGGAGCGGCCTCGTCAGTGGGCTGGCGCGGTGCCGGCCTCGACGTCGTCACGGGCATCACGGCCAAGTAAAGCAATCGCACCTGAGAACAGGCTGAGGATCAGCTCTTTTTGCGCCGGGGCGCCGGGTGAGGGGGGGGGTCAGGTGACGGTGTCAGTGGGCGAGGACGGGAAGCTCGAGCGGCGCCCGGTCGGTTCGCTTCAGCTCGGAGAAGCCGCTGAAGTCGGCGAGGGTGCGCAGAGCGTCGTAGAACGCTACGGCCGTCTTGTCGTCGGGCACGGCGCTGATAACTGGGCCGAAGAAGGAGTTCCCGGTCGGGGGATCGTAGGTGATGATGGGTGTGCCCAGGTTGGAACCGGTGCGCCGCAAGGCCTCATCGCTCTCGGCGCGGATCAGCCCATCCCAGGAAGTGTCGTCGGCGGCCTCCAAGAGGGCCTCGGGTAGACCCAGCGATCGCACGATCTCGGCGGTGTCGACCGCTGAGGAGGTGTACCAGTACCTGTCGCCCCAGGCCCGGTACAACTGGCCCACGGCCTCGTTGCCGAACTGCTGGCGTGCGGCTGCACAGATGCGGTGGTACCGGAGGCTGCGCTGTTGTACCGCGACGCGCTCCGGCGCGAGGTCGACTTTCTCATTGATGAAGCGCAACGATATGAAGCGCCAGCCGATCTTGATGCCGCGAAGCTCTGCGACCCGCCTGATCCACACGGAGGTTTGCCATGCGAAGGGACATCCGGGGTCGAAGAAAAACTCGACGTCGTAGGGTCCGTTGTCGAGTTCGGCCATGGTCTCGCCGGCGGTGGCTGTCATGTGGCGTTCAACGCGTGTGAACAAGGAGATGTTCCGGCCGGCGCCGACGAAGGCTCCCAGCCCTACGGCCCAGCCCCGGCAGTCGTGCGGTAGATCCGGCTACGTCTCGAGGTCTTTGTTACCAGCGACGAACTGGCTGGCGATGAAGGTTGCCCCTTGCGGATCCTTGATGACCGCCATCCTGGTCCACGGGGCATCGACCGGCCCGGCGACGATCTCACCGCCGAGGTCGCTCACCTTCGCCGCGGTGGCGTCAGCGTCATCGACGGCGAACGTGACGCTCCAATGCGCCGGCGTATCGGAGTCATCGTCGGCGATCGGATTGAGTGCAGCCACGACGTCGACGAAGCCCTCGGGCGCACCCATCGCCGCCATCTGTTCGCCGAGGCCCGGGCTGCCCTCCTCGAGGTGCTCGCCGTAACCGGGCAATGTCCACATCGCACCGCCGGGTAATGCCAGCGTCTTCCAACCGAAGACCGCGCCATAGAACGCCTTGGCGCGTTCGGGGTCTCGCGTGGCGAGGCCGTTGAAGTTCAGCGAGCCGTGCTCGTTAACGACCTTGGCGCCCTTGTGGTTCTTCGGTTGCCAGACACAGAACACGGCTCCTTCGGGATCGGCGAGGACCGCCATTCGCCCCGAGTCCATGATGTCGAAGGGCTCCATCATCACCGCGCCGCCCGCAGCGCGGGCCTTCGACGCCGTCTCGTCGGCGCTGCCAACCCAGACGTAGGTGTTCCACATCGCCATCGGCGGCGCGCCCTCCGGGATCGACCCCACCGCAGCCACGTCGCCGCCGCGAATGCGACCCATGAAGTACTCGCCCCCCGACCCTTCGGTCATCACGTTCTCGAACTGCCATCCGAACAGGCCGCTGTAGAAGGGGAGAGCGGCCTCGGGGTCGGGCTGGCTGGTGTCGACCCAGCAGGGGACGCCGGGGATGTATCCCTCTCGCTCGGGCATGGCGCTCCTTCCATTGCTAGCGGGTTGCGCGCACCTTAATGGCCGGCACCCTTCCGTGTGCGCTCGACCGTTCCAGTGGGTGACAGTCGACCCGGGCCGGGCGCTACAATCCGAGCACTGTTCTTCCCCCAAATTTTCCCCCAGCAACGGACTTTCCCCCAGTTTTCCCCCAAGATGTTTGGGCCGAGAGACACAACTAGACACATCGAAAGGAGGGGGGCGAGCCGGCAAATGGGCAGGTCACGCAGGGTCTAGGGACAAAAACCAAGCCAGGGGACGTAGCTCAGATGGCTAGAGCACCTGCTTTGCAAGCAGGCGCTTGGCAATTTTGGCATACGGCCTGACCAGCGGTTTCATCCTCTCCCCCAGGGAGGCAGGGGGTATTTCCCCCAAAGTTCCCCCAAACGTGACGTCGGGCAACACCCTGTTCGCCCGACCGAGATGAGCGTTCTTGCTCTTGCGCCCCCGAAGGGGACGCGCCACGCCCTCGACCTCGACTGCGGGGTCCGGGCCTACCCGCCCGTTTCCCCCGACGGCTATTGGCGGCTTCGCTGGATGGAAGGCGAGCGGCGGCGTGAGACCACCGCCCCGTCGCGCGCCGAGGCCGTCGCCAAGGCATCCGACGTGGTTGCCCGCCTTTCCCAAGGTCGGCCGACCGATCTGGCCCAGGCCCACGGCGACGTGCTCGTGGCCCACTACCTCGACCCCGCGCGCCGACCGGTCCGGGGCCGGGCGTGGTCGGCCCGCCACCGCGAGGAGCAGGAGGCCTACTGCCGGCGCTTCGTGATCCCCGTCATTGCCAACCTGGAGCTGGGCCGGCTGTCACGTATGCACTTCAACGGAATCCTGGCCCAGGCCGCCACCGCGTCGGTGGCCGCCCATCTGCGCCGCTGCCTGTCGGCCATGGTGGGCGCGGCCCTAGAGGAGGGCCTCCTGCTGGCCCGCCAGGACGTGCTGCGGGGGGTGCGTTGGGCGCCGCCGGCGGGGGAGGGCCCGGGCGACGACGAGGAGCTCGGCGTGCGCTTCGTGGAAGAGGCCGACATCCCCACCGCCGGTGCCGTGCACGCCCTGGCCACGGCGGCGGCCCAGCGTTCGGGGGTGTGGTGGCGGGAGCTACAGGTGCTGATGGTCGCCTACTCGGGCCTGCGCTGGGGGGAGATGGCCGCCCTGACCGCGGACCGGGTCGACCC
>JALZBN010000139.1 GCA_030947365.1 Actinomycetota bacterium | reverse complement strand
CCACGAGCGGATCCGCGGCACGGCCGGCACCGGGAAGACGACAACCCTGCTGGCTCGTTACGTGTCGCTGCTCGAGACGAACTCCCCTTCCGCCCTGCTCGTCGTCTGCCGCAACCGGGCGGCCGCCAACCGCTTTCGCGACCGTGTACTGGATCATCTTGCGGGCGGATTCGACTCGCTGCCCATCACCACCTGGGCGGGGGTGGCGTTCGACATCGCCGTCCGACACGGCGCGCCCGTCACGCTGCTCAACCGAGACGAACAGCTCGACGAAGTGGCGCGCCTCCTGTCAACCGAAGGCGAGCGTGAGTGGCCGACGCTGCACCGATTTCTCGGCCGGCGCGCCTTCGTCGAGCAGGTGGCCGGCGCGCTCACCGAGATACAGACAAGCCTGCTGTCGGTTGACGCCGCGCGGAAGACCTCACCCGCGTGGAATGAGCTCGGTGCGTTCGCGGGCCGGTACCAAGCGTCACTCGAAGCGGCAGGGCTTGTCGACTTCGGCGGACTGGCCGTGCGGGCCACCACGTTGCTCAACGACCCAGCCGTGCGCGCCGTCGAACAGGGCCGCTACAGCCACGTGCTGATTGACGACTACGAGGACGTGGCTCCGGTAGCGGCGCGCCTCGTGGGGCAACTCTCGGAGCTCGGCGCGACGGTGACGGTTGCCGGAAACCCGCCGGCCACGATCGAGGTGGAAGGCGCGGGCGCGCCGGTCGTCGACACCCAGCTGACCCAGCCCTTCCGCCACCCGAGCGCGCCGCGTCTCGTCGTGTGTAACCACCCGGCCCTCGAAGCGGAGGCGATCGCCGGCGAGCTACTGGCGGCGCGCCGAGAAGGCGCAGAGTGGAGCGACATGGCCGTCCTCGTGCGGTCGCACGGCGCGCACGGCGCACGCGCCGACGCAATCGTTCGGGCCCTCGCTCGCCACGGCATCGCTGTCGACGGCGCGGGCGCGCCGGCCGGCGCCGAACCCGCCGTGCGCGCCATCGTCGACACGTTGCAAGACATGGAGCGCGAGGGCAAGGACGGCGCGCCCGCCGAGCTGGCCTTCGAGATCTGGGCCCGCACAGCCGGCGCCCTCGTCAATGAATCGTCCGACGGTGACGCCGCTCTGGACGCGGTCGTTGCCTTTATCGACGCCTTGCAGCGGCGCGCCGCGCGCCGGCCCCGTGAGCGACTCGCCGAGTTCCTCTCGCTCACCGACGGCTACCCGTCGGGGATGCGGGCCCGGCGCGCAAGGCCAATCGACTTATCGGCCGTTACGGTCACGTCGATCAACTCGGCTGCGGGTCGGGAGTGGCACACGGTCGTGATCGCCGGCTGCCTCGAGGGTGAGTTTCCCCGACTGCGCGCCCGCGCCGCCCTGTTCGACCGCCACCAGACATCGCTCGCCGAAGAGCGGCGGGTCTTCGATGCCGCGTGCAACCGGGCGACCGGCCAGGTGATCGGCATCGTCGCGGCTGCGCCGGGTGTGCTCCCGAGCCGGTTCGTGGAATCGTGGTCCACGAGCGAGCCCCGGCTGGTTGCGCCCCCGAGCCGTGCCGGCGCCGGCGCGTCCCTCACGCCGACCCCTGGGACGATGCCCACTCACCCCGACGGTCACCTGAGGCTCTCCGCCAGCCGGCTCTCGGTCTACGACGACTGTCCCTTGCGCTACGCGTACGAGTACGTGCTCGGCGCCAGGTCTGATGCCGGCGTGCACGCGGCCCTGGGCACGCTGGTGCACGCCGTCCTGGCCCAGTTCCTCGATCCCAAGGACCCCGGCTCGGCCGACCTGTCGCGCGAACGGCTGCTCTCGATCGCAGAGCGGAGCTGGCGAGACGACATCGCTCCCTACCGGCCTCAGGTGGAGGAGATCCGGCGCGACTACTTCTCGATGCTCGAGGCATGGTGGCAGGTCGAGGGAGGCGACTCTCCGCTGCGTCCCGACGTGATCGACGTGGAGCGCGAGTTCGAGATCGAAGTGGGACCGCACACGCTCACCGGTTTCATCGACAGAGTCGACCGCGCCGACGACGGTGAAGGCGTGCGCGTCGTCGACTACAAGACCGGCCGTACAAAACCGAATGCCGCTCAGGTGGCCGACAACATCCAGCTGGCGTCGTACCACCTCGGTGCGTCCCGTGATCCAACCCTGGCGGCTTTCGGCGCGCCGACACAGCTCCGCCTCCTGTACCTACGAGAGATGCGGGCTTACGAGCAAGAGGTCACCCCTGATCACGCAGCAGCGACCGAGGAGCGAATCCTGGCGACGGCCAACCGCATCCTCGACGAGGAGTTCGCGCCGTCGGTCGACGCCGACTGCCGCAACTGCTCGTACCACCGCCTCTGCCCGTTGCAACCCGAAGGCCGCCAGGTAGCGGGATGACAGCAGAACAAGTCGAGCTGACTGCTGAGCAACGCGACGCGGTCGAAGCCCCGCTCACACCGCTGCTCCTCGTGGCCGGTGCCGGCGCGGGCAAGACGACCGTCATGGCCCGCCGCATCCTGCACGTGGTGGAGCAGGGTCTGGCGCGCCCCGACGAGGTGCTCGGGCTCACCTTCACCAACAAGGCGGCGCGGCATCTGAAGGAGGTCGTGCGCGACGTGCTCGGCCCCGACGCCGATGTCACCATCGGTACTTACCACTCCTTCGGCGCGTCGCTCGTGGCCGACAATCTCCTCGAGCTCGGCCTCGACACCGGCACCCGTGTGCTCGACCACGCCGAGTCGTGGCAGTTGCTGTTCGCGGTGTTCGATGAGTTCCGGTTCCAACACCGGGCCACGCTCTCGCCCCAAGTGCTGCTTCGAGACGCCCTCAACCTTGCATCGCGCTGCGCCGATCACCTGGTGTCGATTGACGACGTTCTCGCCGACTCCGTCTCCCTGACGAGAGACGGTCGGTGGAAGGGGATGCGAGAGGCGGCCGCGAAGCGCGCCGAGCTGTGCCAAGTCGTCGCCGCCTATCAGCGCTGCAAGCAGGAACGGAATCTTGTTGACTACGGCGACCAGATAGCCCTTGCGGTCAAGCTGCTGGTCGACAATCCGTCGATCGCTGAGGCGCGCCGCGAGCAGCACCGGGTCGTGCTTCTCGACGAGTACCAGGACACCAACTTCGCCCAGCGCCGGATGCTCCAACTCCTCTATCCGTCAGGTGGTGAGCCGGCCACATCCATGCCCGCCATCACTGCGGTGGGTGACGACATGCAGTCGATCTACGGTTTCCGGGGCGCCCACCTCCTGAACATCTTCAAGTTCACCCACCACTTCACCCCCGCCACCACACTCCCGCTGCAAACGACGTTTCGCTTCGGTCCGTCGCTGGTGCGCCTGGCCAACCGCATCCAAGACAACGTCGACGACGCGCTCGACAAGGTGCTCGAGGCGGCCCCTTCCGCGCCGGGCACGACGATCGAGTGCTTTCTGGCCGCCGACGACTCGGAGGAAGCCGCGACGATCGCTGACGACATCGTCCGGCGCGGTGAGCCGTGGGCCGCCAACGCGATCCTCTGTCGCAAGCGGCGTCTCATTCCGCCGATCGTGGCGTCGCTCTTGGCGCGGGAGGTGCCCGTCGAGGTCGTCGGCGGCAGCGGACTGCTGGCGCGACCAGAAGTAGTCGATACAACAGCCTGGCTGGAACTCCTCGCCGACCCGGCGCAGCCCGTTCCTCTCCTTCGCATCCTCCAGGGACCGCGCTACCGCTTGGGTCTACGCGACCTGGCCGCCCTGGCCCGCCACGAGGCGGCCACGATGATTGACGCCATCGAAGATGCCGACCGTGTCGCCGACCTCTCCGACGAGGCCCGTTTGCGAGTGAAAACCTTCTGCGCCCATCACGCCGGCCTGGCTGAAACCGCCGCAAAGCACTCGCTCATCACTTTGGCCGAGGCCGTGGTGCGCGACACCGGTCTGTGGGATGCAGCGGGGGCGCTCGGGCGCGAGAACCTCCTGCGCTTCCTCGACATCGCGAGCGGCTTCGACCCCGTGGCGGGGGAATCCGGACTCGGCGCGTTCGTGGAGTACCTCCAGCTCCTCACTGAAGCCGAGGAGGATCTGGCCGAGGCCCACGCCAGTGGCACCGACGCCGTGCAGGTGATGACCATCCACCAGGCCAAGGGCCTGGAGTTTCCGTTCGTGTATGTCCCGGGGTTGGCGGGATCGAAGGGAGCGTCGCGAATCTTCCCCGACAACCGCAGCGGCGAGAACGCACTCGGCAACTCGTCGGCGCTCCCGTGGTGGCTGCGCGAAGACGAGGGGATCCCGTTGCCAGCCGCCGTCAGCTCCCAGTCTCAGATCGACGACTTCATCAAGCGGCGCCGAACCGAGGAGGAGTGGCGGCTGCTTTACGTCGCGTGCACGCGGGCCCAGCGCCACCTGGTGTGCTCCGCGGGCCACTGGTACCGCGACGCGTTGGAGCCGCAGGGACCGTCGCCGTTCTACGAGTTCATCCGGTCACAACACGACATCGTC
>JALZBN010000138.1 GCA_030947365.1 Actinomycetota bacterium | reverse complement strand
AATCTCCGAGCGGCGCGCCAGGTGCGGCCCGCCCGTGTGCACGTCGGCGACGAGAGCACTGTCGACCTTGTCGTCGAGAACCCGAACCGCTTTCGGTCGCCCGTCGTCACTATTCGCGATGCCTTCGACGGCGGTGCGCGCCAAGCCCGCTTTCTCCTGGCACCCATCCCTGCCGGCGGGCGGGAGACCGCCAGCTACCGTCTCCCGGCCGACCGGCGAGGGCGCTTCGAGCTCGGGCCCCTCGAAGCGCACCGCGCCGACCCATTCGGACTCGTCTCGCGCACGACCCACATCGCGGCCGCGGTGGAGCTCACCGTGTATCCGGCTATCGACACGGTGGTCGAGATGGTGCCGGCGCGTGGTTATCGCCAGGCCACGACGCAGCCGGCCACGGCGGGGCCGACGGGTGAGGACTTCGCGACGCTCCGGGCCTACGAGGTCGGCGACGACCTCCGCCAGGTGCATTGGCCGTCGACGGCCCGGCTCGACGAGCTCATGATTCGCCAGCTCGACCATCCCCTGGAAGGGCACGCAACCGTCCTGCTCGACCTCCGCGCCGACGTTCACACCGACGAGACGCTCGAACGTGCCGTCTCGGCCGCGGCCAGTGTGCTCGTCGCCTGTTCGCGCCGCCACTCGCTTGTCCGGCTCGCCACCACCGAAGGAGTCGACTCCGGCTTCGGCACCGGCACGGCGCACATCGACGCGATCCTCGAACGGCTTGCCGTCGCCGAGGTCGGTGACGGCGACCACCTGGCCGGCGTTGTCGGCGCACTGTCCCGTTCTCGACATGGTGGACCGTCCGCGTTCGTCGGCACCGACGCCCTCGCGGCGGGCGACCTCGGCCTGGTGGCGCGGCTCCAGTCCCGGCGGCGACCGCTGGCCGTCGTGCTGTTCGGGCGCGACGACGTACCAGGGGGCAGCACCCGTTCGGCTGACCACGCCACCCTCGCCACGACGATCGTCAACGTTGCAACGTCAGAGCCGTTCGCGGCGAGCTGGAACCGGGCGATGGCACGCGGCGCGGCGCGAAGGCTGCCGGTGGCGCAAGGGTGGGGATGAGCCAGCAGCGGGCGCCGACCAGGCCTCAGCCGGCGCGGCTCGAGGGCTCCGGGGCCATACCTGTCAGCGCCACGAGCGACGACGCTTCGAGTCCGGAAGCGAAGCCCGGTCCGGCGTGGCCGATTGCGGCCGAGATCGCGCTCGTCGGGGTTACGGCGTCCGCAGCCATCGGTTTTCTGCGCGTGTTCAGCGACAATTCGTTTCTCGTCCCCGTGCTCATCGCCGTCGTCTTCAGCCACATCGTCGCCTCGGCCGGCCGACACTTCGGCCTTCCGCCGATGCTGGCCGGGTTCGTGTCCGCCCTCGCCATCTTGCTGATCACCGCCCTCGTGGTCGAGCCGGGAACGACAACGGCTGGTTTGCCGCTGCTCGGCACCTGGCGCGCCCTTGGGCACGACCTGCACGAAGCGTGGCAACGCTTCGGCGAAGTTCGCGCGCCGACAGCCGTCATCCCCGGATTTCTGGCCGCCGCGGCCTGTGGAGCCGGTTTGGCGGGGGCGCTCGCCGACGGGCTCGCGTTCCGAGCTCGGGCGCGGTTCGAGGCCCTGGCACCGTCGTTCACCCTCTTCACTGTCGGCGCCCTCCTTGGGTCCGACAAGTTCCGGATCACAACGACCGCGTTGTACCTGGCCGCGGTGCTCGTCTTCGTCCTCGTGAGCGCCCCGATAGGGCGCGGCAACCAGACCTGGTTCAGCGGCAAGTCCAGCTCGGGGGAAACCGCCCTGCTGCGAGGCGGCCTGGCGACAGCGGCCATCGCGTTGGTGATCGGCCTCGTCGTCGGCCCTCACCTGCCCGGCGCCCATTCCCTCGGTCTGGTGGGGATGCGTGACGGCGCGCCCAAGGGATCGTCGTCGAGGGTGACGGTGAGCCCCCTCGTCGACATTCGCAGCCGGCTGGTCGACCAGTCGTCGACGCAGATGTTCACGGTCGAAAGTCAGGTCCCCAGCTACTGGCGCCTGACCTCTCTCGGACGCTTTGACGGCAATATCTGGTCGTCCCTCGGCAGCTACCAACCGGCGTCCGGGCAGCTCTCGGGCGACTCGCAGACCGGTACCAGCGGGCCACCCGTCTTCCAGAAGTTCGCCATTCAGGCGCTCTCGTCGATCTGGCTCCCGGCTGCGTACCGTCCCCAGCGCTTCGAAGGCCCAGGGGGTACGCGCTACGACGCCGACTCGTCGAGTCTCCTCACCGACGCGCCGAGCTCCGACGGGCTCAACTACGGAGTCCTTTCGAAGCCCCCGGCCGTGACCGCCGAACAGCTGGCCAGCGCCAAACCCGTCGCTCCCAATGGTGACCTGAGCCGGTACTTGGCTCTTCCAGACGGGTTTCCCGACCGGGTCACACGCCTCGCCGCCGAGATCACCTTCGGCGCCAGCACGCCGTACGACAAGGCCAGGGCACTTCAGGATTGGTTCCGCAGCTCGTTCACCTACGACCTCAACGTGGCCCCCGGACACGACGACTCGGCCATCGAGCGCTTCCTGTTCGTCACCCGGCGCGGCTATTGCGAGCAGTTCGCCGGCAGCTATGCGGCGATGGCTCGCTCACTCGGCTTGCCCGCTCGCGTCGGGGTTGGATTCACGTCGGGAGACAAGGCGGGCGACGGCTTGTTCCACGTCACCGGCAAGGAAGCCCACGCGTGGCCCGAGGTCTATTTCACTGGCTTCGGGTGGATCCCCTTTGAGCCGACGCCAGGGCGCGCCGTCCCCTCCGGCGCCTCCTACACCGGGGTCAACCCCCAAACTCCCGACCCCGCCGTGAGCCCCACTCCTTCCACGCCGGTGACGGCGCCGGCTCCCGGTGTCCCCACGACCCAGCCCGGCGCGTCCCCCAGCACGCAAGCGCCAAGTGGCCAGCCTCCGACATCAGCACCCGCACGCGAGGCCGGAGGAGGTGGGCCCTCGAGCCTTCTGCTGGCGGTGGCCGCAGGAATAGTGCTTGCCGTCCTCTACCTGATCGCAGTCCCCGTTCTTCGCCGTGCGCGCCGGGCCCGGCTCCGCGCCGCCGCGACCACGCCCACGGAACAGGTGCTGCGCGCCTGGCAGGAGGCGCAGGAAGACTTGTCGCTTGCCGGAGTGCGGTCGGGGGCAGCGGAGACGGCGCATGAGTTCGCGAGCCGGGCCGGAACGCAGTCCGACGAGATTTCGAGGGCTCTGAACGACCTGGCCGAGCAGTGGACCGTGGCGAGCTATTCGCCGAACGGAGTCGGCCGCGTAGAGGCCGAGAGGGCAACGGCCGCCGCCAACACCGTCAGAGCCGACCTCGCCATGCGGGCAACCCCGCTACGGCGGTTGGCCTGGTTGCTGGATCCTCGCCCGCTGCTGCAAAAACAGCAGCTGGCGCGCTGAGGGGCGCTACTCCTCCCGGCGGAACCGCTTGCGGAGACGCTTGCCTGTCGCGCCGATGTACTCCTTGAAATTCGGTGCGTGCATACGGCGGTTCTGCCACCCGCTCTTGCTCATCTTCCGGACGTTGCGCTCGAAGAAAAAGGCCGATCCGAGCATGATGAGGAAGCCGGCGAAGCCGAGCACGAGCGACGAGGCGAAGGCCAGGATCAGCAGGAGAAACCCGGCCACGAAGCCTAGACCGGCCCACTTGAGGTTGCGGCCCGCATGGCGGAACAGCGTGGCCTTCCCGACCTCGCGCGCGAACGCCGGATCGCTCTCGTAGAACTGTTGCTCTATCTCGTGGAGGATTCGCTGTTCATCCTCGGATAGCGGCACGCCTACCCTCTCGACACTCGATCCTCTTGCGAGGGCTCATTTTCCATTTTCATCTTCCCACAGCCCAGCACGGTCAACAACGCGCGGCGGTGCTCGTCGTCATCGGTCTGGACCCCACTGCCGATCACCCAATCGTCTGACACCCACACCATCATTACCCACCAGAGCCGCGGGCCCGACCGCCTCGTCGCCGAAGCGACGGCGCACATCCTCGACGGCCCCGGCGAGCCCGTCGGGAGTCGAGGTCTGCTCATCGAGCGACAGTTGGTGGCCCGCTGCCGGTTCGAGGTTGGACGCACTCACCCCGAGGAGGCGAACGCCGGGCGACGGGTCGAGTGAGTCGAGCAGGCGGAGGGCGACCGCCGCGACCGCCGGCCCTCCCGTAAGGGCGTCCGGTGCCGTCTTCGAGCGGGTCACCGTGCGGAAGTCGCCGAACCGCATCTTCAGCGTCACCGTCCGCGCCGCCAGACCTTGGCGCACGAGCCGGGTCGCAACCGCGTCGGACAAACGGATGACCTCGCGCCGGAGTGGCTCCTTTTCGTGATGGTCTCTCGGGTAGGTCTCCTCGTGACCGACGGACTTCACTTCTCGGTCGGGGACGACCGCACGGGGGTCTCGGCCCCATGCCAGCTCGTGCAGGTGTGAACCCTGCGCCGGACCCAGGGCGCCGACGAGGG
>JALZBN010000016.1:6881-11252 GCA_030947365.1 Actinomycetota bacterium | reverse complement strand
GTGCCGATGCAGACCTGCGACTCGGTACCGAAGGTGTTGTACTTCCACACGTTGGCGTCACAGCCGGCGGTGGCGTCGGCGAGGTCGACGGTGTTTCCGAAGGCCTTGTTGAAGCGGATGGTGTTGGTGGAGCCGTTGATCGAGATGCCGGTGCCGGTGTTGTTCCGTACGGCGTTGGCCGTGACGGTGTTGTTTGAAGAGACCCCCCGGCTGATCCGGATCCCGCCGAAAGGCCCGTTGTTGGTGACCTGGTTTTGGGTGATCGTGGTACCACTACCTTCGAAGACCTGGATGCCTTCGCCGAAGGTGCCGCTGACATCAGGGCCCACGTTGTCGTGGATATTCATGCCCGTAACAGTGGCGCCGTTCACTTGCTCGAGATAGACCGCCGTGTTGAACCCGGTGATCGTTCCGTTCTTGATCACCACGCCATTCGCGCTACCGATGAAATTGCTGCTGACCTCTATGCCCTGCGTCGAGGTCGTGTCATTCGGCTGTAGACCGTCGCCAATAATGGAGTGGCCGTTCAGGTCGATCGTGACGTTGTCGGCGGCAACGGCAATGCCGAAACCCGATGGTGAAGCGGTGCAGTCGATGTCGGCCGTGAGAACGATGGTCGTGTTCGGGTTCACGGCAAGGGCGCCGCAGCCGAGAACGTCAGCCTGTGCGGGCGCGGCCAAGACCAGACCCAACGATGTGACACATACGGCTGCCGCCGTGCTGATGGTGCGACGAAGGTTCAGCGGAGTTCTCCTCGTTAGTCGGGACGACGCGCTACAGCTGCGTTCGTAGCGTCACCGAAGCCACCATAAGGAGCGCCACCGCGTGCGCGCATCACCCAGAGGAACGGTTTCTTGCTACGGCGTCCGCCGCGCAACCTCGTTCGCGAGAGCGGAGCGGCTGAGGGTGCCGAGCTTGGTGCGGGTTTGACGCAACCGATCTTTCACCGTGGTCTTGGCGACGAAAAGGTGCTCGGCGATCTCGAAATCGGTCATGCCCTGGGCTAGTAGCTCGAGGACGGCCAGTTCCTTTTTGGTGAGCTGCGCCCAGGATTCATCGCTTGCGGTCGGCGGCGTGGATGATGGATTACGGGCCGCGTCAATGGCCCCGGCAAGACCAAGATCACGACCATTCGCCCATGAACGATCGAATGCCGCGGTCGATAGCGACTGTCGAGCGCTACGGACGTCGTCCTCGAAATGTGGATGGTCGGGGGGGAACGATGGCACCCCCTGTGCCTTGCGCAGTGATGCTGCGGCCGCAAATAGCCTTACGCCCAAAGCGTACGACTCCTGCAGGACGGCCAAACCGCCATGTTCGTCGAGGCAGTCGGCGACTGCCGACGGGTTGGATCCTGCTGCTTCGATGATCTCCATCGCCTCGAGCAGGGCGCGCTGCGCGTCGTCGATCCGGCCGGCGCGCCGATGGAGGTCGGCCTGTACCAGCCGGACCGACGGCAAACGGTCATGGAACAAGGGCAGGCCAGCGAACCTCTCGGCAGAACCGACGAAGTCAGTAGCGGCATCGAGGTCGTCGCTTGCCGCCGCAACACGAGCCAAGCCCAAGTGGATGGAGATGCTCGACTGGTTGGTTCGTGCCAGGGCCGCCAACGCCCGCTCGAAGAAGTTCCGCGCCGCGGTTAGGTCCCCCCGAACCTGTGCCACGCGTGCCAATTCGGAGAGGGTCATCGCGACTGCCCCAATGGAATCGGCCCGCCAGGCTGCCTCGTGAGCATGGGTGAGATAGCGCTCGGCCGAAATCCAGTCTCGGCGCGCTTGCGCTACGCGTGCCATCCCGATCAACGCCGATGTCTGTTCGGGACAGTTCAGGCCGGCGCTGAGCAACAGTGCCTCATCTGAAAGACGGGCGAAGGTCGTCAGATCCGGGACCCGAACACTCAGCTC
The DNA here is from genome assembly GCA_030947365.1 of Actinomycetota bacterium. GTDB lineage: Bacteria > Actinomycetota > Acidimicrobiia > Acidimicrobiales > AC-14 > JALZBN01. The sequence goes on along the minus strand of JALZBN010000016.1, from coordinate 9,348 downwards.
TTCCAAGCTGAAGGCCAGAGCGATCGCATCCCCCACCTCGCGAGCGACCTCGACGGCCTCCTCGGCGCGCTGGATCTCTCCGCTAGCTCTCGCTAGGAGAGCTAGGCCGTAGCTCAAGCACCAAGGATCGTCCGCTTGGCGGGCCAGTGTTACGCACTCTCGAAGTGCCGAGCTCGCTTCGCTAACGGCGTCTCGACGAAACATGCAGTCCCCGAATACGAGCAGCCCGCGAGCCCAGACCTGGATATTGCCGAGCTGCCGTCCCATCTCAACGGTGGCGGTCGCTGCCAGTAGTCCGTCCTCGAGATCGCCCTGAACGTCCGCCAGCAAGCCCGCGCCGAACAGAGCCTTGCCTAGGAGAACTGATGGCTCCAAGGGGGTGGCCCCGAGCGCCGCTCTGAACCACTGGCGCCCCTCGGCGAGGTTGCTTGTTGCCCGCCACCAGATGGTGAGGCTCGAGGTGAGGCGCAGTGCCTGCTCGCCTTGGTGGTTGGTGACCAGCCAGTCGATGGCGGCGCGCAGGTTGTCGTTCTCGGTGTCGAGATTGTGGAACCACTCGCGTTGTCGTGGGCCGGTGAGGTGTGGCTCGGCCCTTTCGGCCAGGCTCGTGGCCCACGCGGCGTGGCGGGTGCGGGCTTCCGTTTCTTCTCCAGCGTGGGCGAGCTGCTGCCGGGCGTAGTGACGGACGGCTTCGAGCAGGCGGTAGCGGCCATTGGCTGCGACAACGAGGGAGTGGTCGACGAGTCTGCCGAGGTGATGGGCGACCTCGTCGGTTGCTACTTCGGTTCCGGGGCACACGGCACGAACCGCGCTGGGCGTCGCGCCGCCGGCGAACACCGACAGTCGGCGCAGAAGGGTCTGCTCGGCGCTCGACAAAAGGTCCCAGCTCCAGGCGACGGCGGCGTCGAGGGTGCGGTGTCGCGGATCGGGTTGGGTCGGGTCGGCAACGACTGTCGAGAGCCGTTGGTCGATCAGCTCGGAGAGTTGGCGCGGGGCGAGGACGTCAGTGCGCGCCGCGGCCAACTCGATAGCCAACGGCAAACCGTCGAGTCGGCGACAGATCTCGGCTACTACTTCTTCGTTGGACTCATCCAGACAGAAGCTCTTGTGGGCACGGGCGACGAAGAGCGCCATCGCGTGAGCTGACGCCAGCGGCGAGAGCGTCACGACTGACTCACCGCTGGTCGCAAGGGCTTGGCGGCTCGTAGCCAAGACCCGCAGGTTTGGGCAGCGCTCGAGCAACATCTCCGATACCTCGACGACCGCGCCGAGGACGTGCTCGCAGTTGTCGAGCGACAACAGCACTCGTCGCTCCCCCACTAACGACGCGGCCGACTCAATCGCCGTCGCGCCAGCTGAATTGGAGACTCCCAGTGACGCCGCCACGGAACGCGCGACATTCTCTGGCGCTGACACCGCGCTCAGCTCAACGGCAGCCACTTCGTCGACGTCTCCGCTGGGGGCCTCGGCTGCCTCCGCCGCCAGACGGGTCTTCCCCACTCCCGGTGGACCGACGATCGTGACCAGCCGGTGCGCGCCGAATGCTGCTGTGATCGCAGCCAGCTCAGTTGCTCGACCGACTATGACATCGCGCATGACTGTGAGTTTGACCTGTGGGAGCGCATGGCGAAAGGGCCCAGAGAGTATGGCCGCACATTCACAACGTGCCGCCCAAATTAGGGCGTTGCCCGCCGATACCTTGTCAGGTACCTTGACAACACGGTGACCCAGCACCACCGACGAAATCGCGCATGGGAGAATTGACGGGTGACCGAGCGGGCACTGCAGGCATCTGACGGTCGCGCCAGGGCTGCGACAGTGAACCCATCAGTTGATGTCCGGGGGCATCGGTTGGCGACTCCCGACACCCGACTGTTCGGACGGAAGCGGGAGAAGGCTCGGGTGGTCCGACTCCTCGCCGACCACCCGGTGGTCACCATCAGCGGGGTCACTGGCATCGGCAAGACCCGGCTCGTCACCGAGGTGGTCGCGGCCGTCGGCGATGGCTTCGATGAGGGCGTGTGGATTGTGAATCTGACCTCGGTCGACGAGGACGACCTCGTGGCTGAGACGGTGGCGGCCGCCCTGGGCTTGTCGGGGTCCGGCGGCCAGCCGGCGCACGACGCAATCGCGACCGGCGTAGGAGGCCGCCGTCTACTGCTCGTGCTCGACGGCTGCGACGACGTGGAGTCGGCCGCGTCCAGCCTCGTCGGACACTTGGTGCGCGCCTGTCCCGAGCTGCGGGTGTTGGCCGCCAGCATCAACCCCCTCGCTATCGACGGCCAACGGGGGTGCCGGCTCGGTCCCCTGGCCAGTCCCGCGCCGGACGTTCGAAGCACCAGCCGCATCGCCACCTTCGACGCGGTCAAGCTCTTCGTCGAGCGGGCCACCGACGCCGACCCGAGCTTCGCCCTCACTTCACGAAACGCCCGCTCGGTGGCCGCCCTGTGCCGCGCCGTCGACGGGG
>JALZBN010000016.1:0-6871 GCA_030947365.1 Actinomycetota bacterium | reverse complement strand
CGCCGCTCGCCATCGAGCTGCTCGCGGCGCGCGCCGACATCGCGTTGGCCGACACCCACAGCATCCGCAAGGCGACGGACACCCATGAGTCCGCGTCGGGAGGAAATGGCGAGCGAGTTCCGCATCCCGGCGCCGTAGATGTTGCCGTTGCGTTCAGCCACGCCGCTCTCGCGCCGGCCGAACAGATGCTGTTCCGGCGACTGTCCGTGTTCTCGGGCGGCAGCACCCTCTCGTCGGCGGAGGCTGTCTGCTCCGGCAACGGCCTGCGCGCCGAAGACGTCTTCGAGAACCTCGTCGGACTCGTCGCCTGTTCATTGGTGCGCGCCGACACCCGCGATCCCGAAGCGCGCTACAGCATGCCAAGAGCGGTGAAGCGGCTCGCCTTCTCGCGGCTGGTCGCGGCTGGAGAGGCGCCCGGCGCGGAGCGGCACGCTCGATGGGTCCTTGCCATCGCCGAACTGGCCGAGTCCCAACTGAGTAGTCCCAGCCAACGGGCGGTCGCCGAGCGCCTCGACATCGAGTTGGCCAATCTGCGCGCCGGGCTCGCCTGGCTGCTGCGCGAGCGGTTCAGCTCCGAGGCGATCAGCCTCGCCGGCTCTCTGACGCTGTGGTGGTGGGCTCGCGGCGCGCTCAGGGAGGGCCGCCTGTGGCTCGACCGCACACTCGCAATGCCCGAAGAGGTGCTGGCGTCGATTCGCGGCAAGGCGCTCTGGGGCGCCGGACTTCTTGCGGCCGGGGGTGGCAACGACACCAAGAGCGCCACCCGGCTGCTCGACAAGAGCCTTGCCATCGGCCAAGCCCTCGACGACGACGTCCTGTGCGGGCGCGCCCTTCTCGTGCTCGGCGACCTGTTGCGGCGCGACGATCCGCGCGCCGCGCTGGACACGCTGGCCGAGAGCATCTCGCGCGCCGGCAGTGCCCAGGATTGGTGGTGCGTCGCGCGCGGTCTGCTGGCGTCGGCTCGAGCTCATCGCGCCGAGCACCGGTTGGCGGACGCGAGAGCGGCCGTCGAGCAGTCGATGGCGCTCGCCCGCCAGATCGGCGATTCCTTCAGCCTGGCCGAGGGACTGGTGGAGCTCGGGCGGTTGGTCATCACCACCGGCGACTCGTGGTCGGCCGACACGCTGCTCGCGGAGGCCGAGCGTGTCGCGCGCGCCAGCGGTCGCGACGACATCGTGGCCGCGGCGTTGGTGGGCTTGGGCGACAACGCGGCCAACACCGGTGACTACGAACTGGCGGCGCGCCGCTTTGGCGACGCACTCGCCATCGCCCGGCGCGTGGGATTGCAATCCACGGTGACGTTGATCCTTGTGCGCCTGGCGCGCGTCGCCTTGGCCGGTGGCGATCGCGTCGGCGGCGACGAGTACCTGGACGCGGTCGAGGCCACCGCCAACCAACGCGGTGAATGGGTGGCCGGGCTCGATCGCACGCGCGCCCAACTCGTGCCCGGCAAGGGTCAGCGAGGAGCAGCGTCGGGCGCGGCACAGCATGCGCTCGCCACTGCGCGTGCGGCCCGTGACGATGGTGAGTCGGCGCGAGCGCTGCTGGTAATCGCGCAGGTGGCGCGCCGGTCGGGGAAGCTCGATGCCGCGACCGCGGCCGTCCGGGAATCCATCATCTTGTTCGAGCGCCAGCAGGATCTACGCGGTCTGCTCGACGCGATGGAGGCGCTCGCGGGTATCGGCGTTTCACGAAGTCGCTTCGTGCACTCGGCGCGCCTCTTCGGGGCCGCGGCATCGCTGCGCAACAGCCATCGTCAAGCGCGGGTCGAGCTCGACTCCCCCACGTTCGGCGACGACGTCGCCATCCTTCGCGACCGCTTGGTCGTCGACGACCTGGAGGGCGCGTGGTTCGACGGCGCGGCCCTGTCGGCGCAGGAGGCGGTGGCGATGTGCCGCAAAGACCCCGCTGACGTCAGCGAGGAGGACGGTGGGTGGGAGCGCCTCACCAAGTCGGAGCGGGTCATCGTCGGTCTCGTCGCCGAGGGCCTCACTAACAAACAGATCGCCGAGCGACTTTCGGTGTCGCGCCACACCGTGCAGAGCCACCTCGCCCACGTGTTCGCCAAGCTCGGCATCGGCTCGCGAACGGTGCTGGCGAGGGAAGCGACCACCCGCCAGCAGGCGCGGGGTCCGCGTCCAGCCGGTCGACCAGTCGGCCTTCCCGAGCCCCCGGCCTGAACCATTGACAGACGCGGGTTTCGGCGGTACGTTCCGCCTGTTGTCAGTTTGACTGACGACGCTCCTTCTCGGGAGGGGAGAAGCTACCGCCAAAGGCAGTTGACGTACGCACGTTGACTGCCTCGGCTCAGCACGAGGCCGGCACGATGAACCCCAACCGCTTACCGGCTTACCGGTCTCGCCGATTGGTCGCGCTCGTCGTGACCATTGTCGTGCTCGGCGGCGCGTGCTCCGGTGGCTCCGGTGGCTCGTCATCGTCGTCGGCCGGGGTGACTTCGGGGTCTGGCGTCGCGTCGCAGGTGCCGGCGTTCGCGCCGTGCAACGGGCCGAAAGGACAAGTCCCGGCGTCGCCCGTCAGCGACCTCTTTGGGAATGGGAACAAGGTCGAGTCGGTGGTCAGCCAACAGCTGGGGGTCCGGCGCGACGCGATGCATCTCGAGCCGGCACTGGTTGCAAGTACTGGCGCAGAGCTGAAGGCGCCACAAGTGCCCGGGCTCCAGCAGTCGCTCCTCGACGATCCCGAGTGGTCGCACGCCACCGTCGGCGCGGTGGCGGCGCCGGTGCTATCGCAGTGTGCGCAAGACAGTGGGGAGGTCGTCCCCGACGTGCTGTCGGCGGTGGCCACCCGAACGATCGCGGCGCGTGGTGGGGCGGCCAAGTCGTCGGGCGCGGTCGGCGATCTCGCCGCCACGGTCGACCCGGCGACACCGCTGTTGGCCGCGTTCCAGCAGGTTTTCGCGGTGACGACACCGTGGCCGCAGCGTCCGGCGCACGGTCCGCTTGCCGCCGCGGAGCCGCAGATCAAAGAGCTCTCGAGCGCGCTTGGTCCGGATACCGAGAAGTCGCTCGCCGCCGTCATCTTGGGAATGCGGCGCGCCGAGGACTGGCGACTCGACACCGTCCGCCCGATGTATCCGGGCGGCATCGACTTCACGAAACTGGCCGCCCTGTGGTCGGCACGGACCGCGCCGCCGTTGGTGGCGCAAGGCTTCGACACGCTGGGCATGAGCCGCGCCGGTGCCACGCTCGCCCTCGCCGTCGAGCACCTCAAGGCTCGGCTCGTGAACAACCCCTTGCCACCGACGCTCGACTTGCGGCTGGCCACTCCGCTCGGTGAGGTCATCCTGCGGGGTGGGTCGAGCGACGACACCTACTCGTCGGCCGCGCCGGCGCTGATCGTCGACCAGGGCGGTAGCGACACATACAACGGCGTTGTCGGCGCGCCGGCGATGCCGTCGATCCCGCTGTCGGTCGTGATCGATATGGGTGGCGACGACAAGTACAACGGTGCCGGCGCGAACGCTACGCAAGGGGCCGGCGTGCTGTCGTTCGGCTTCTTGATCGACCACGCCGGCAACGACCAGTACACCGCCGACGACTTCGCCCAGGGCTCGGCCTTTATGGGCGTCGGCGCGCTTTTCGACGAGGCGGGCGACGACACCTATACGGCGCGTGCATCGGCGCAGGGATCGGGCCACTTCGGGATCGGTGTCGCCATCGACGGCGCGGGCCGAGACACGTGGCGCGTGGTCAACAACGGCCAGGGGTATGGCGGCGCGGTCGGCGCGGGACTGCTGCTCGACGCGGCCGGCGACGACGTCTACGAGGCCAACGATTCGTCCATCACGAACCCGTCGCCACAGAGCCCGGAACACAACACCAGCCTCTCCCAGGGCGCCGGATTCGGTGATCGGGGCCAGCACGGCGGCATCGGCGGTGGCACCGGGATGCTGGTCGACCTCGCCGGCAACGACAAGTACAGCTGCGGCGTGATGTGCCAGGGCGTCGGCTACTACTTCGGCGACGGGATCCTCTACGACGGCGCGGGCAACGACTCCTACCGCGGCGTCTGGTACGTGCAGGGCGCGGCCGCTCACTACGCCCTCGGCACGCTGATCGACGAGTCGGGCAACGACACCTACGAGACGGTGATCAAAGGGTCGCGCGGTGAGGGCCACGACGAGTCGGCCGGCTTCTTCTTGGACGGCGCGGGCGACGACACCTACACCGTTGCGTCGCTGTCGAACGGGTCGGCCAACGACGCCGGCTTTGGCTTCTCCGTCGATCTCTCCGGCGCCGACACCTACACCTCAGTCGACCTCACCGAAGCGGGGCGCTACGGCCAGGTCACCGACGACGGCGACTTCGCCAACTACCGCGGCTACGAACACGCCCGCTCGGTTGCTTTGTTCCTGGACCTCGGCGGCGCGGACCGCTACGTCGATGCACCGGCGGGAGTGGGCGACGGCGCGACGTGGAAGCTTCCCGGCGCGCCCAGCTACAAACTCGGCCCGGCCGGGGTTCCTCGGGAACAAGTGAGCATTGGCCAAGACGTCGGTTAGCGGGACATCCGGCGCGTGAGCCGGCTCGAGTCGCTGGCGCGGCCGTCGGTGCGACTGCGATCGGGCCGCCAACCGGATCGGGAAGACCTCGTGCGGTGGTTGGTTGAGACGTTCCCGACGCCGGCGCCGGTGGAGGGGGTCGCCGGCGCGGTTGCGGTGGCCACGGGCGCCTTCCACTGTCTCGCACTTCTTGGCGACGGCACCGTCATGGCGTGGGGCACGAATGAGGACGGACAACTGGGCGACGGCACGCGTCTGGATCGGCCGGCGCCGGTGCTGGTCGAAGAAGTGAAGGGGGCGACGGCGATCGCTGCCGGCGCGGGGCACAGCCTGGCGCTGCTGGATGACGGCACGGTCGTGGCGTGGGGCAGCAACGCCTGCGGAGTTCTCGGCGACGGGACTACGGCGCGCCGACGGCTCATGCCCACCGCCGTGAGACCGATACCGGCGCGTGTTGTCGGAATCTCGGCGGGAACCGAGCACAGCGCGGCGCTCACCGACGAGGGATCGGTGTTCGTATGGGGCTGGCACCGGCCCGACCACGTGCACGCGCCGCAACCCATCGCGGGCCTACAAGAGCGGGTCATAGGGATCACCGCCTCGCGAGGCCACACGATGGCCGTGACCGCGTCGGGATTGGTGGTCGAGTGGACCGTCGGCGACTGGACGCCGACCTACGTCGCCGGGCTCGACGATGTCGTGATGGTCACCGGCGGCGAGCTCAGCCGGCTGGCTCTGCGTAGTGACGGCACGGCCCGTGGATGGGGACTCAATTTCGCGGGCCAGTTAGCGGACGGAACCACGACGAATCGCGACGAGCCGGTCGTCTCGTCGGACCTCCCGGCTGGCGTCGTGTCGTTGGCGCTCGCTAGTGACCACGGCGCGGCGCTCGTTGGTGACGGCGCGGTCTGGGACTGGAACGGTGACCACCCGCCGGCGCTGGTGCCGGGCCTCGACAACGGTGTGCGGGCGATGACCGCAGGGCGCACGAATCTGGCCTTGATGTCCGACGGCGCCATCCGGTGGTGGGGTATGCGTCCGGCTCTGTCCGATGACCGTGGCGACTCCGATGCCGTCGATCTTGGCGTCGCCGGCGGCGCGAGCAAGCTCGGAGGTCGGCCCGACCTGTCGGCCGCGACTACCTGGCCGTCGACGGACGGTTGGCCACAGTCGTTCCTCGCACAGGTGAACCTTGCCGGCGTGCCCCGTGTCCAAGACCGCGCCGACGCGGCCGCTGACGCGCTTCCCGCCGATGGGCTCCTCAGCTTCTTCTACGACCTCGACGGCTATCCCGACGGCTCGAATCCGTCAGCGCGGGGCTGGTCCGTCATCTACACACCGGCCACCGACGAACTCGCTCGCCGGGACTTTCCTGACGACCTTCCCCCCGCACTCCGGTTGGGCACAACCAGCCTGACCGCCGAGCTCGAGATGACACTTCCGTCGGTGGCATCGTTTCTGCCCGCCGGCGATGCGCTTTCAGACGAGGAGTCGAGCGAGCTCTGGACTCTCGAGATGAGCGTCAACGACGACGAACCTCAGCACCGACTTCTCGGCTACGAGCAGCCCGTGCAGCACGGCCACATCCAAGCCCGGCTCTGCCAGCTCGCCAGCAACGGTGTCGAACCGTACGGCGCGCCAGTCGACCCCGAGGTCACACAACATCTCGAAGCCGGCATCGGCGACTGGCGTCTGTTGGCCCAGTTCGACTCCGACAACGCGGCCGGAATGATGTGGGGCGACATGGGCCGGATCTACTACTGGATCCGGCGCGAAGATCTCGCGGCGCGCCGGTTCGACGACGTATGGCTCATCGCCCAATCACATTGAGACGGCAATCGTCGGAAACAGATCTTTGAGTTGGTCGATCGGCATGCGGTTCCGCCCGATCATGTCGTCGATTTCGTCGGGGAGCCTCGCGTAATACGTGAGCGAGAGATGCAGCGATCGCTCCGATACGTCGGTCTCGGACACCATGCGCTCGACCGACCCAAAGTCGCGGAACGCATCGATGATCTGCCACACATCGAGTGAGGTGCCGACGACCCAGGCGCGCCGGTCCCAGTCGTCGCCGCGAAAGGCAATCCCAGGCAACAGCCGGGACCTCAATGCCTCGTCGGTCACGAGCGCCCCCATTTCTCCCCGCCCGGCACATGTTGAATGGTCACATCAATCTCGTTGGGCCCGCAGCCGCTGCCGACCTGCTGTGCCCGTGAAGAGATGAGTTCTCGCAGCCGCCCATAGTCATCGGGGACGTGCCCGGCGCGGCTACTCGACCTCTTCATTGACCAGGTGGCGCTAGAGCTTGAAGTTCCACTTCGGCGCGCGCCGTCCAATCCCTGCCGTCAA
>JALZBN010000137.1 GCA_030947365.1 Actinomycetota bacterium | reverse complement strand
CCGAGGTGTACCGGGGCACCGAGTACACCGTCGACTTCGTGCCCAAGGTGCGGCTCGAGATCCTCACCGAGCCCACCGACACCGACCAGGTCGTCGACGCCATCATGACCGCGGCGCGCACCGACAAGATCGGCGACGGCAAGGTCTGGACAACGGAGGTCGACGGCCTGGTCCGGATCCGCACCGGTGAGAAGGGTCACGACGCCCTCTAGCCCTGAACTCCGCGGCAGTGCCTACTGCCGCGACCGCGCGAGCGCCGTCGACAAAAGACTGACGTCTCTCTTTCAGGATGCACTCGACGGAGCCGACTTGAGTGGGCTCGCGCTCATGGCCATCGGCGGCTACGGGCGCGCCGAGCTGTGCCCGGGAAGTGACGTCGACGTCATGCTTCTCCACTCGGGTAAGCGCGATCGCAAGGAGCTGGCCCGAGTGGCCGAGCGCATCTGGTACCCGCTCTGGGACGAGGGCCTGAAGCTGGGCCACGCCGTGCGCACACGCAAGGAGGCGCTGTCGCTCGCCGCCGACGACCTCGATACCGCCACCGCGCTTCTCGACGTGCGACTGGTGGCCGGCGACCGCGAGATCGCCGACGACCTCTCCGAACGCGCCGCCCGCCAGTGGCGCGACCGCTCGTCGCGATGGCTGAACCGGCTGAGTGGATCGGTGCGTGAGCGCCATTCGCGTTGGGGCGAGGTCGCCTTCCTCTTGGAACCCGATCTCAAGCAGGGTCGCGGAGGCCTGCGTGACGTGCACGCTCTGCGCTGGGCCGAAGCGGCTCGGCGCATCCTCCTCGACAGCGACGAACCCACACTTGCGGCGGCCTACGAGGCCGTGCTGGCCGTGCGCGTCGAGTTGCAACGTCGCACCGGAAAGGCCTCCGACGTCCTTCTGCTCCAAGAACAAGATGGCGTGGCGGCCGCCCTCGGCGACGCCGATGCCGACGTGCTGATGGCCCGGCTGGCGTCGGCGGCGCGTGCCATCGCGTGGACGAGCGACGACACCTGGCGCCGCATCGACTCGTCGCTCTCGGGCCCGAGAGGTCGGGTGGCGTCAAAGGATCGCCAGCTCGGGCCTGGGTTACTCCTGCGTGAAGGCGTCGTCGAGCTCGCGCCCGACGCCGACCCCGATGGCGACCCCACTCTGGTTCTTCGCGCCGCCGCAGCCGCGGCCGCGATCGAGAGCCGCCTGAGCCGCCCGGTCTTGACCCGTCTCGCGGTGGCTCCCCCGCTGCCCGACCCGTGGCCGGACGAGGCCCGGCGCGCCCTGTTACGGCTCCTGGGTGCCGGGCGCGCCGCCATCCCTTTGCTCGAGGCCCTCGACCAGGCCGGGTTGCTCACCCGCCTGGTGCCCGAGTGGCAGCCGGTACGCAGCCGCCCGCAGCGCAACGCCTACCACCGCTTCACCGTCGATCGCCACCTCTACGAGGCCGCGGCTGAGGCGGCAGCCCTCACGGCGCGGGTCGAGCGGCCTGACCTGCTGCTGATGGGCGCCTGGCTCCATGACATCGGCAAGGGCTACACGCACGACCACCCTTCTGGCGACCATTCGATCGCGGGTTCGGAGATCACCCGTGTTCTCGCCACCCGCATGGGATTCAGCGCCGACGACGTCGACGTGCTCGAGCGCCTCGTGCGACTTCACCTGCTGCTGGCCGAGACCGCAGGCCGGCGCGACCTCGAGGATCCGGCCACCGCCACTCTGGTGGCGTCGAAGGTCGGCGATGCCCAGACCCTCGAGTTGCTGCACGCCCTCACCGAGGCGGATTCCCTGGCCACCGGCCCGGCCGCGTGGAGCCCGTGGAAGGCCGGGCTGGTCGCCGACCTCGTGGAACGCACGGCGCGCGTTCTCGCCGGTGAGGCGCCGGCGCCTAACCCTCGAGAAGTCCTCTCTCCGGCGCGGCGCGCCTTGATCGAACAGGTCACGGCGTCAGGTGATGTGGTCGTCAAGCCCGAGGGCATGTCGCTTGTTGTCGTTGCCCGCGACCGTCCTGGGCTGTTCTGCCGCGTCGCCGGAACGCTCACTGTTCACGGCCTCGACGTCCTCACAGCGAGAGGCTGGTCGGCCGAAAACGGCGTCGCCATCGAGGAGTTCGACGTGGAGCGGGTGTTCGGAGGTGAGCCCGACTGGGCGGCTGTCGAAGCTGACCTCCGGCGCGCCCTCACCGACCGGGTCGCGCTCGACGCCCGGGTGTCGGAACGGGCGAGGGTGTATGCGGGACCCTCCCGATTGCGGGCCGCCGCTCCGGCGCGCACGAGGGTCACCGTCGACAACGAGTCGTCGGCCTCCGCAACCGTCGTCGACGTGCGCGCGCCCGACCGGATCGGCAGCCTCTACCGCATCACCCGAGCCATGGCCGACCTGAACCTCGACATTCGCCACGCAAAGGTCGCGACCCTGGGCCACGAGGTCGTCGACGCCTTCTACGTGGTGGATGCCGCCGGCCGGAAGGTGGCCGACGCCGGCGCGCTCGAAGCGCTACAGCGGGCAGTCGCCGAAGAACTGGCCCGGCCGTGAGCCGGGCGGCGCGGGTCTAACGACGGCCGGTGAGGGTGGCGGAAAGGTCGTCGACGGCCTGGTTGAGCTCGGTCGCCCGCTCGCGCACCACCGCCTCCGAGTAACTGAGCTGGGCGTCGGTCGGAGGGGGCGGACCGAGCCGGAGTCCCCGGTCAGACTCCACCGCGGCGCGCAGCGCCTGGAGGTTGTGGTCAGCGGAGGACACTGCGGCGCCCGCTTGCACGTCGGGCGCGTTCGCCATGAGGCCAAGGAACCGGGAGTGGAGTTGCGCGCCGTGACTCTCCGCCTCGGCCCACGTCTGTGCGGCCGCCGATGGTTGGTCGAGGGTGGCGAGACCACGGGTGACGACCTGCATCAGACGGCGCGCCTCGGCGGCTGCTCCCCTCGCGTCGTCACGCCATTGGTCGTGGGCCCGGCGCCGCATCAGGAGGATGACGAGAAGGATGAGAAGCAGTAGGACGACGATGGCGGCGATCAGGATCAGCGCGGTGTTGGAGAGCCCCGACTCACCCTTGCCGGTGGACGCGGGAGCAGCGGTTGTGCTCGTCGTCGACGACGATGTCGACGTGGCCGCCGCCGTTGTAGTTGTGCGAGGGCGCGTAGTGGAGGTCGACGACGACGTACTCGTCGACGAGGAAGTCGTGGACGATGACGACGTCGGCTGTGCGGCAGCCAGACCGACGGACAGCGCCAGTAGGGCGGAGATGATGCCGCCCACCACGATCGATCCAGCCCCGCCCCTCACGCGCATGTGCCGTCGAGGGTACCGTTCGGCGGTTGCTGGTTCGAACTAGTACGGAAGGGACGGTCCGGCGACGCCCGGGTGACGCGGTACGTGTACTCGTCGCGGCCGCGCTCGTAACCCTGCTCGCGCTGCATCACCAACACCCGACGTCGGCCGAGCACTCCGTCATCCACTTCTTCGATTCGTTGCCGGGTGGCGCGTCGAAGGCGCTACGCGGTCTCTACGACCTGGTGTCGCTCTGGGCCGTCGGCCTGGTTGTGGTGGCCGTGGTGGGCGTGCGGCGCTGGCGCCTGGCGCGCGACCTGCTCGTCGCCGGAGCCGGCGCGTGGGCCGGCGGGCGCCTCGTCGCCTTCTTCGTGCAGCGGACCGAGCTGGTTCACGCCTTCTCGGTTACGTTCGATCTCAAGGACGCGCCGCGCTTCCCACTCGTCCGCCTGACGATGGCCGTCGCCATGGTGACGGTTGCCACACCCCACCTCACCCGCCCGATACGTCGCGCCGGGCAGGCCCTCGTCCTGTTGTTCATGCTGACCGCGTTGTACCTCAGCCGGGCCGCGCCCCTCGACCTCGTCGCCGCCGTAGTCCTGGGCTGGGGGATCGCCGCCGCCGTCCATCTCGCCTTCGGCACTCCCAACGGCCGACCCGGCCCAGCCGAGGTGCAGAGTGCCCTCGAGCAGTCGGGTTTGGCGGTAACCGGCATCCGGCTAGCGCCGCGGCAGCCGGTGGGACGCGCCATCTTCCTGGCTCGGGACGAGACGGGACCGGTGCGGATAACCGCGCTTGGACGCGACGAGGCCGACGCGCAGTTCCTCGCCCGGGCCTGGCGCTTTCTGGCTTTTCGCGACGCGCCGCCAATCTTGTATCCCTCACGGCGCCGCCAGATCGAATACGAGGCGTCAATCGAACGGCTGGCTCTCGACACCGGCGTGCGGTGTCCCGAAGTGCTGCTCTCCGGCGCGAGGGGGCCGCTGGCCCTCCTCGTGGAGCGGGTACCACCGGCGACCCCGCTGTTCGAGAGCGCGCCCGCGACCGTGACCGATTCCGTGCTCGATGACGTCTGGGCCCAGGTGGAGCGGCTGCACCGGGCGCGGGTCATCCACGGCCGGCTCGACGGACGCCATGTGGCGGTCGCCCGGGACGGCGCGGTGATCGACGGCTTCGAACACGCGTCAACGAGTGACGAGTCGCGCGACACCAGCGCTGACATCGGCGAGTTGCTGGCCTCCAC
>JALZBN010000136.1 GCA_030947365.1 Actinomycetota bacterium | reverse complement strand
GGTGCCGCCTACGGTTACACCAAGGTGCTGGGCTACCACCCGATCCTCGCCACCCGCGCCCAGACCGGCGAGGTGCTCCATGCCCGAATGCGAAAGGGCTCGGCCAACACCTCCCGAGGAACCCGCCGCTTCGTGGACGAGCTCGTGGCCCGGGTCCGTCGCGCCGGTGCGGTCGGCGAGATCGTCCTGCGCATGGACTCGGGGTTCTGGTCGAAGGACACGATCGCAAACCTCGGCCGCCTCGACGTGCGCTTCACGATGGCCGTGCAGGCCAACAACAGCGCCATTGCCGCCATCATCTCGGGCATCGACGACAACGCTTGGGTGGGGATCGACTACACCCCCGACGGTGAGGCCCAGGTGGCGGAGTGCACCTACAAGGGCGTGCGCCTGGTGGTGCGCCGCACCCGCCTGACCGACACCGCCCAGGCCCGCCTGTTCCCCAACTGGCGTCACTTTGCCTTCCTCACCGACCTCGGCGGCGACACCGCCGACACCGACGCCTTCCACCGCCAACACGCCGTCGTCGAGCTCGCCATCCGCGACCTCAAGGAGGGCGCCGGCATGGAGCACGTGCCGTCGGGCAACTTCAGCGCCAACAGCGCCTGGCTGCAGTGCGCGGTGCTGGCCAACAACCTCATCCGGTGGACGGCAACGATCGGCGAGGCTGGCCCCGTGCGCGAGCTCACCGTCGCCCGCACGATGCGCACCCGCCTTATCGCCATCCCGGCCCGCATCGTCTACCGATCCCGCAGCGTGGTGTTGCGGGGACCGAAGGACTGGCCCTGGGCCCAGTGGTTCAGCCGCCGCCTCGATGCCCTGCGCGCCATGTCACCACAGACCTGCTGAAGCGCATTCCCGTGGGCGGCACACCCGCAGACAACCTCTGTGCCGACAACCCCAAGACGACGGAACCCTTAACCCGACGCGTCCACGAACTCGCGGCCGGACACCACCTCGCCGTTGCGCCTCTGACAGGAGCTCAGCCGCTCAGGTCAATCGGCGGCCGAAGCCGATCGGTGGATCGAGGCTAAGACGGGGAACAACACGACGCTGGTGCCGATGTTGGCGATGATGAGGATCAGCTCCAAAAGCGCTCCCAGGGACACGCGCGTGTCGGAGCCGGCGCCCGTGATGTAGCCGACCTCGTTGAGAACGGGTTCGTAGAGAAGCAGCGCTGCGATCGAGGTGGGTGTCCGCTGACGGCGAGCCCTACAACCCGCGTGCGCTGGGTCATTCTCAGCGGGGTCACAGCCACCTTTCACCCGGGACTCAGGGCGATGGCTCACGATCCAGCGGTGCCAGCGCCGAGTAGGGACCGGCTCGTGGAGCTTGACGTCATCCGCGTCGTCGCCTTCTCCGCCGTTATTGCCGTACACGCCATCGCTTTCAGCACGTTGGCGTCGAATGAGGTGTCGGCCGGCGCGCTGATGCTTCTCCAGTTCGGCCGGGGCGTGTTCTTTGCCCTCACCGGTTTCGTGCTCGTGTACTCCGCGACGCGCCGTCCCGTCGGTGCCGTGCCGTTCTGGCGCCGCCGGGTGCCCTACGTCGTCGTCCCGTACGCCGTGTGGACCGTCATCTATTACTGCGTCGGCCTGGCCGAGTCGGCGCACCCGTCGTTTTCACTGGCGGCGCTCGGACTCGACATCCTGACGGGCGACGCCGCCTACCACCTCTACTTCCTCGTGGTTGTTCTGCAGCTCTATCTGCTGTTCCCGCTGATCCTCCCGTTTGTGCGCCGCAGCGCGGGGGCGCCGGGGCGTGTGCTGCTGATTGTGGGCGCGCTCAACCTGACCTGGCTAGCGGTTCTCCAGTACGCGCCGGCGCCCACCGGCGCGTTGGGCGTGCTGTGGGAGCGAGCCTACGAACTGTTGCCCACTTACTCGATCTTCGTGCTGGCCGGGTGCTACGCCGCCCTCCACCTTGGGGCGATCCGCACGGTGGTGGCTCGCAGGGCCCGGCTGCTGGCCGTCGTCGGTGTTGGCGCCGCAGGCCTGGCCGAGGCGGTCTACCTGGTGCAGCTGGGTGACCTGTCACCGCGCCGCGCCGGCAGCGTGTTGCAGCCGGCGATGGCGCTTTCCTGCGTTGCCGCGATCGTGCTCGTCTTTCTCGGCGCGTCCCGGTGGGCCAGCGGCGCGCGGCGCGGGTCGCAACTCCTCGATACGGCCGCAGACATCTCTTTCGGCGTCTACTTGGCCCACCCGCTGGTTCTGGCACTGGTCCTCAGCATCGGGTTCGGAACTGACAATCGAGTGGTTCCGTCGCTGCTTGCGACGGTGATCGCCATGATCGGCACTGCCGCCGGCGCGGTCGTAGTCACGCTCATCGCCCGGCGCACACGAGCATCGCTCGCACTCACCGGTCGGCGGCAGCTGGGATTGGATTCCCAGCCCGCTCTCACCGCCGTCCCAGCGGTTTACGAGGTGCCGGCAGAAGGATGCAGGTTGTGAGATATCTCCGGGCCTTGCAGGCAGATCGTTCGTTGCGGAGGGCTTCGACGGTTCGTGGCCTGGTTGTCCTGCGCGCTGCGACCGCGCCGGAGCGACCAGCGTTCATCGAGGGCGCTTCGGGACGAACTGTCGCATGGGAAGACGTGCGTCGGGCGGCGGCGGAATGGACGGCGCGCCGCCGCGCCCTGGCGCCGTCGTCACGTGCCGCTGTCGGCATTCTCATCGCCGACCCACTCGCAGCTGCGACGGCGTACCTCGCTGCGCTCGCGTCCGGCGTCGGTATCGCTCCGCTCGACCCCCACGCGCCGGCTTCCCAATCGGCGCGGGAGGTGGTGACGCTCCAACTGTCCGCGGTCGTAACCGATACGACGGACCCGGCCACGATCGATGCACTTACTGGTGCCGGCGCCGACGTGTGGCGACTCGACGACGACGGGCCCACCCCCCTGGTCGGACGCGCCGGGCCCGCGCCGCGGCCATTGCCCGACCGCGCCGCCGTCATCCTGGCCAGTTCGGGAACGACGGGGCCGCGCAAGGTCATTCCCCTGACCGAACGCCAGCTACTGCGCTCCGCGGCGGCCACCGTCTCCCACCACCAACTCGATGCTGACGATCGCGGGTACTGCCCGCTGCCGCTCTTTCACGTCAACGCCATCGTCGTCGGCGTGTTGTCGAACCTGGTGGCCGGCTCCAGCCTCGTGCTCGACACCCGGTTCTCACGCCGGCGGTTCTGGAGCGTGGTCGAGCGGTACAACGTGACGTGGCTGAACCTCGTTCCGGCGATGATTGGCATCCTGTCGGAATCGACGGCCCCGTCGCCCGACGTGCAGCAGCGGGTGCGCTTCGCCCGTTCGGCATCGGCGCCGCTAGCGGCAACCGTGAGCGCCCGCTTCGAGGCGCACTGTGGCATCACTGTCTTGGAGACGTATGGCATGACCGAGGCCGCGGCGCAGATCACCGCCAATCCGATCGATCCGGCGCGCCGGCGCCGAGGATCCGTCGGCCAACCCGTCGCGACAGAAGTCCGTGTCGTCACTGGCGGGCCGGGCAACGCCGGGCGCCGGGTGTTGGGCCGGGGAGGCGTCGGCGACATCGAGATCCGCGGCGACAGTGTCGTCGCTCGTTATTGGGTCAGCACGGCTGGGGGATTGGTCGCCAGATCGGCGGTGTCCGCAGGGCGCTGGCTGGCCACCGGCGACGTGGGTTGGTTAGACGACGACGACTTCCTCCACCTCGTCGGCCGTAGCGACGACGTCATCAACCGCGCCGGGGAGAAGATCTATCCCGGGGAGATCGAGGACGTGCTCCTCGGTGACCCCCGGGTAACCGGGGCCGCAGCCGTCGGGCGTCCGCACCCCATCGTCGGTGAGGAACCCGTTGCCTTCGTCACGACAGACGTGCCGTCCGCGTCGCGCGCCGAGCTCACTCGAGACCTCGGCTCATCGTGCGAGCAGGCGCTGAGCCGTTTCAAGCGGCCAGTCCACATCACCGTGGCCGAGGCCCTCCCGTCGGGACCGACTGGGAAGGTGCGCCGGCGCGATCTTCGCCGTCTGGTGGCCGCCGCGGCCGCGCCGGCATCGGTGCCGACCCAACCCCCGGAGGAGCGATGAGCCTTGAGCTACTCGACCTACCGAGCCGGCCCGAAAAGCCCCGGGCCTCTGGCTTGACGATGGCGATCGACAACGGGCTGCCCGGCCACTACTTCGCCGACGCGATCGACGGAGCGGCGCGCTACATCGACGTCGTGAAATTCGGGTGGGGCACCGCCCTCGTGACCGAGCACCTGCGCGAGAAGATCGACTGTCTCCACGCCCACGACATCAAGTTCTGCTTCGGGGGCACGCTGTTCGAGAAGTTCCTCGTGCAGCACCGGTTCGAGTCCTTTTTGGAGTTCTGTCACACGTGGGAGTGCGATCTGGTCGAGATCTCCAACGGCACGATCCCGCTGCCGAACGCCGAGAAGGCGGCGTACATCCGCAAGAGCGCGCGCGAGTTCCCGGTCGTGAGCGAGGTGGGCTTGAAGGATGCAGTGGCGTCGGAGTCGCTCTCGGCGACCGA
>JALZBN010000135.1 GCA_030947365.1 Actinomycetota bacterium | reverse complement strand
CCCCCGTTCCGAGCACCGAAAAGCGTCAGATACTTACGCCCTCAGTGCCCGAGCGCGCCGAAGCCGGCGCGCCGTTTCCCACGCGTGACGAGCTCACCCTCGCCTGGGGCGACACCATTCTCAAGAAGCTCCCGCGAAAGTCGGCGGTGCGGTTCCAGGTCGGGCGCTTCCTCACCGGCGAGGGCGAGATCGCCGTCTTCGCCCTCCCCAACCCGGTGCACCGCGACCGGTGTGAGGAAGTGCGCGCCGAGGTCGAACACGCGCTGGCCCAACACTTCAACCGGCCCATCCCGATGCGACTAGTCGTTGACAGTGGCGCCGCGCCGGCGCCTGCCGCGCCGATTGTGCAGCCTTCGGCCGACGATGCCGTCGACCTCGACGACCTCCGGGACGCGCCGCCGGGCACGCTAGCCTCGCCTATAGATCACGTGTTGCAGGCCTTCGAAGGCGCCAAAGTCGTGGAGGACTCATGAGCTCCAATCAACCCGACATGAGCGAACTGCTCAAGCAGGCGCAGAAGATGCAGGAGCAGTTGATGCAGGCGCGCTCCGACGCGGCCGAGCAGGAGGTCGAGGGCCAAGCCGGCGGGGGCGTGGTCAAGGTGCGGGTCACCGGCGACATGGACTTCCGGGGGGTCACCATCGATCCCGGCGCGGTTGATCCCGCCGATGTCGAGATGCTCGAAGACCTGTTGCTGGCGGCTATACGTGACGCAGTCACCAAGGCCGCACAGGTGACAGAGACAGCGATGGGCGGCCTCGACCTCGGCGCGCTCGGAGGGCCAGGCGGTCCCGGCGGCGGCCTGCTCGGCTGAGCTGGCCCACCCTTGTACGCCGCGCCCGTCCAAACGCTCATCGACCAGCTGGGCCGCCTCCCTGGGATCGGTCCCAAGAGCGCGCAGCGGGTGGCGTTCCATCTTCTAAAGCTGCCCAAGGAAGATGCGCTCCAGCTCGCCACTGCAATCACTGAGGCGAAAGACAGGGTTGCCTTCTGCAAACGGTGCTTCAACGTCTGCGAAGGCACCGAGTGCCAGATCTGTGCCGACGACAGGCGCGACGCAACGATCGTCTGCGTGGTCGAAGAACCACGTGATGTCGTGGCGGTCGAGAAGACCCACGAGTTCCGGGGGCGCTACCACGTGCTGCAAGGGGCCATCAGCCCGCTCGAGGGCATCGGCCCCGACCAGCTGCGGGTCAAAGAGCTCCTGAGCCGCATCGACGCCGAGGACATTACCGAAGTCATTCTTTGCACGAACCCCAACATCGAAGGTGAGGCCACGGCCATGTACCTGGCCCGGTTGCTCAAACCGCTCGGCGTGAAAGCCACCCGTATCGCCAGCGGCCTGCCCGTTGGCGGTGACCTCGAGTATGCCGACGAGCTCACCTTGGGCCGGGCCCTCGAAGGACGTCGCGAGCTCGACGGCTGATGCCGAGCGGACTCAGCTTCAACCTCTTGGGGATCCCGATCCGGATCGACCCGTCGTTCTTCATGATCGCGGTGTTGTGGGGGCTGGGGGAACAGCGGCTCGCCCTGATTGTCAGTTGGGTCGTCGTCGTGACCCTGTCGGTGCTGGCCCACGAGCTCGGGCATGCCATCACGTTCCGGGTCTTCGACCGCCGGCCCAACGTGGTGTTGCAGTGGATGGGAGGTCTTACCTTCGCGCCGGGCGGTCTCACCCCGGCGCGCCAGCTCATCGTCAGCTTGTCGGGGCCGCTCACGGGCCTGGTCCTGATCGGCCTGCCGGCATTCGTGGTCGGCCACGGCGCCCTCAACGGCTCATCGACGTGGAGTGTGGTCCTCTCCCAGGTCGTGTGGGTCAACATCGTGTGGTCGGTGTTCAACCTTTTGCCGGTGTTGCCCCTCGACGGGGGCAACGTGTGCGCTTCGGCGCTGCATTTCGTCGTGCCCGGCCGCAACATGCGCATCGCCCACGTCATCTCGATCGTCGTCGCTGCCGCAGGTGGCATCTACGCCCTCACCAACCCGAGCTACATCTTCATCGCTTTGTTCGCCGGCTTCTTGGCCTACTGGAACTTCTCCCAGCTCACCACGGCGCGACCCCGAGAGGAGCGGCTCGAGGTCTACGACGGCTATCGATCGATCGGCCTGGGCAACTTCGACGAGGCGACGACCCACGCCCAACGCATCATCGCCGCCGGACCTGACGACTCCACCACCGCGGCCGCCGTCGAGCTCGACGCGTGGGCCAACGTCGCCGCCGGCAACGTCGCCGGAGCGCGCGCCGCCCTCAACAACCTCCCCGCCGGGGCCGCGCCGAACCAGTTCCTTATTGGCTGCATCGCGCTGGTCGAGGGACGCAATGACGACGCGCTCGGCGCGTTCGGCGAAGGCTTTAGGACGGTGCAGTTCGGTCCCTGGAGCTCCGTCGCCGCGGCAATGATCGGGCGCGCCGGGCTCGTCGACCCGCTGCTCGACCGGCTGGCCGCCGACGAACGAGTTGGCGTCGGCTCGCTGGTGCAATTGCAGTCGCACCTGCACTATGCCCAGCGCTTCCGCGACGCGGCGCGCGCCGGCGAGCGCGCCTTCGCGGGCGCGCCGGCGGAGCCCGGCCAGGTGGCCTACAACATCGCCTGCGATTGGGCCCTCGCCGGCGACAGCGACGTGGCCATGGCCTGGCTCGAGCGGGCCGTGAGCCAGGGTTTCACCAGCCGAAGCCAGATCGGTGACGACCCCGACCTCGTCTCGCTCCGCAACAACGGTCGCTACACGGCGCTCCTGGAGCGCCTGGCGTGAAGGTCCACCTTCTTGACGGCACCTATGAGCTGTTCCGCCAGCACTTCGGCTCCAGCTCGGCCAAGGCCCAGCCGGCCAACCCCGACCTCGAGCTTCGCGCCGCCGAGGAGAAGGATCCCGTTGCCGCCACCAGGGGAGTGCTCTTCAGCATCCTCGCCCTGTTCGAGCAAGGTGTCACCCACCTAGGTGTGGCCACCGATCATGTGATCGAGTCCTTCCGCAACGAGATGTGGCCCGGCTACAAGACGAGCGCGGGCATGCCCGAGGCGCTCGTCGTGCAGTTCCCCTTGTTGGAGGAGGCCCTCACCGCCCTCGGCGTGGTCGTGTGGCCGATGGTCGAGCTGGAGGCCGACGACGCCCTCGCCGCCGCAGCCGCAACGGCCGCCGCCGACCCCGCCGTCGACCAAGTTGTGATCATGACTCCTGACAAGGATCTGGCCCAGTGCGTGCGCGACAACCGTGTGGTGCAGTTCGACCGGCGCGCCGACGTCACACGAGACGCCGACGGCATCGTGGCTCGCTTCGGCGTACGTCCCGAGTCCATCCCCGACTGGCTTGCTCTCGTCGGCGACTCGGCCGACGGTTTCCCCGGCCTGCCGGGATGGGGAAAGCAGTCGGCCAGCACCGTGCTGGCGCACTATCCCCACATCGAGGACATCCCCGCGAACCCCCGCACCTGGGAGGTCGACGTGCGCGGCCGTGACCGGCTGGGCACCACGCTGGCCGCCGGTCTCGATCTTGCCTACCTCTTCCGTGACCTGGCCACGTTGCGCGCCGACGCGCCGGTGCTGCGCCAGGTCGACGATCTGCGGTGGCGGGGTCCGCGCCCCGAGATCGCCGACATGGGCCGGCGTCTCCGTGCCCCGCGCCTCGCCGAGCGCGCCGGCGCGTTGGCTGGGCAACGATCGCCCTGAACCCCCGGTAGCGTGAAGACCGACGTGGAGCGCAAGACCGACAAGGCCCTCAGCGAGCTCGTCGCGCGCCGGGCAGAGGCGTACGAAGCCGGTTCCGACAAGGCCGTCTCGCGCCAGCACGCCCGGGGAAAGATGACGGCGCGCGAGCGGGTCGAGTACTTGCTCGACGACGGCAGCTTCACCGAGCTCGACCTCCTGGCGCGTCACCGGGCCACCGACGCCGGTCTTCTCGAACGTCCGTACACCGACGGGGTCATCACCGGCTGGGGCACTGTTGAAGGCCGCCAGGTGTTCCTGTTCTCGCAGGACTTCACCGTGTTCGGCGGGTCGCTTGGCGAGGTGTTTGCCGAGAAGGTGCACAAGGTCATGGATCTGGCCCAGCGGGTCGGCGCGCCGTGCATCGGCCTCAACGACGGTGCCGGCGCACGGATCCAGGAGGGCGTGGTGTCCCTTGTCGCATACGGGGAGATCTTCCGGCGCAACGCGGCCGCCTCTGGTGTCGTCCCCCAGATCAGCGTGATCATGGGCCCATGCGCTGGCGGCGCCGTCTACAGCCCGGCCATGACCGACTTCGTCTTCATGGTCGAAGAGACGTCGTACATGTTCATCACCGGGCCCGATGTGGTGAAGACCGTTACCGGCGAGGACGTGACCCTCGAGGAGCTCGGGGGGGCGATGACCCACGCCACCCGATCCGGCGTGGCCCACTTCGTGGCTCCCGACGACAAGGCATGCCTCGACGAGGTGCGCCACTTGCTCGGGTTCCTCCCGTCGAACAATTCCCAGCCGCCGCCTCACCAGGAGCCGGTCGACGATCCGCGCCGGCGCGCGCCGGAGCTGGGC
>JALZBN010000134.1 GCA_030947365.1 Actinomycetota bacterium | reverse complement strand
TTCCAAGACGCGCGCCGGACACTGGGCTCAGGCGGGGCCGGCCGTGACTGACGCGGTCTCAATCGTGCTGCTGTACCCCGAGCTGCTCGGGACATACGGCGACGGCGGCAACGCTGCCGTCTTGGCCGAACGACTGCGCTGGCGCGGGATTAGAACCGAACTCGTAGAGGTGACAGCCGGCGAGGCCGCGCCGACATCTGGTGACGTCTACCTCATGGGTGGCGGCGAAGACGGGCCTCAAGCCTTGGCCGTGAAGGAACTTCGGGCCAGCGGCGCGCTAGAGGCAGCCGTCGACGGGGGCGCAGCCGTACTGGCCGTCTGCGCCGGCTACCAGGTGCTCGGGCGCGAATTTCTCGGTCCCGACGGCAGGCCAAATGCCGGACTGGGGCTGCTCGACTGTTCGACGGCGCGCGGGAAAGGGCCCCGCCGGGTGGGCGAGATCGTCGTCGAGCCGGCGCCGATCCTGGGATTGCCTCCGCTCACGGGGTACGAGAACCATGCGGGAGTGACCTCATTGGGAGCCGGCGCGCAGCCGTTGGGGGCGGTCGTGGTCGGCCATGGGAACGACACCGGCGACGGCAGCGAGGGCATCGTCACCGGCCACGTGGCCGGCACGTATTTGCACGGGCCGGTGCTAGCACGGAACCCAGCGCTCGCCGACCTCTTGCTGTCATGGGTGGCCGGCCCACTCGACCCCATCGACGACGCCGAGGTCGAAGATCTGCGCGCCGAACGGATGCGAGCCGCGACACCCAAGCGCCGCCTTCCGTTCCGGCGCGCGCCGTTCTCGCGCGCGCCGTTCTCGCGCGCGCCGTTCTCGCGAGCGAATCGCGCCGGAAAGCGGCGTGATCTGCACGCAGGTTGACTAGCGCTCGGCCAAACGTCGAACGAATGCGGCCTCTAGTGCCGATTTTCGTACGGGTAAGGGAGCGGCGGCGGCGCTGAGCTGGTTGACCGCTGGCTGCTGCTCCGTGGCGTTCGGTGCAAACAGAGCGACAAGCGCGCCGGGGTCCCACGCCAGCAGGGCCGCACATTGAAATTGCACGCCGGCGCGCGTGCGGCGCTGGCTGATGCCCACAACCTTGCGGGTGGCGACGGTCACCTCACCGGGCGCCAAGCCGCCGAAGCAGGCCAGGTGAGACCACAGCCCCGGCATGAACGCGCCGTCGTGCCACCCGGCGCGAATGCCCAGGTCGCCGAGCACGAGTGCCCAGGTCTCGCCCAGCCAGTGAGTGGCACGCCCGACATCTGCGTGCCACAACGTGTCGTCGCACGGCACGAACAGATCGACCCATAGCACCTCGCCCGGTCGCACCAGCACCGCGCTCCCACCGCTGCTGCGGCGCGCGACGTCGATGCCGGAACCGGCATCGAGACTGCCCATCGGCTGGGTGCTGCCGACGATGAGTGCCGGCGCGCTCACGTCCAAGAAGCGGACAGTCGCCACCATGGGTTCGGGCCAAGGCCGGCTGAGGAGCATGGCGGCAGGACCCTCGGCGCGCTCGGCGCGCCACCGACCAGCGGTCAGGCCGACAGTGCCGCGCCGCTTTGCAGGTACTGCTCCCAATGAGGGTGCACGGTGCCGACGGCGACGATGATCCAGGTCAGCTCTTTGGGCGCGACAGGGCGGCGGCGCAGCGTGAGCCCGACCTCCTTGAGAGAACGGTCTTCCTTGCGCGTATTGCATGGCCGGCACGCGGCGACGACGTTTTCCCAAATGTGCTGGCCGCCCCGGCTCCGGGGGATGACGTGGTCGATGTTCTCCGCCGTTGCCCCGCAGTACTGACAGCGGTGGTCGTCACGGGCGAAGACGGCGCGCCGGTTGAGGGCGGCGCGGGCTCGGAATGGAACCTTGACGAAGTAGGTGAGACGGATGACGGAAGGCACCGGCAAGGCGACTCGCTCGGAGTGGAAGGCCCGATCGGTGGCGTGCAGCACCTCGGCCTTCTCCTTCAGCACCAACAACAACGCGCGCCGGGCCGAGACGACACACAGCGGCTCATAAGTCGCGTTGAGCACCAGCGCCTTCATCTCAGGGCCTCGCCGTCTCGCTCAGACGGCCGTCGCTGGTGGCACGATCATGGCGATCAGGCTACCTGAACCGGCGCGTTTGGCGACACCAATTGAGATAGGCGACGACATCGAGGGGCTCCGGCGGATGGGCGGGGTCGCCGTAGGCGGTCTCGGCGCGAAACCGCAGGTAGGCGGGGTCGGGAACCGGCAGCGGGGGCCAGCGCCGCCACCAACCCGTGGGCGACAGCCGGAAGAGCTGCACCGCCGCGACCGACCAGAGCTGGGGACGTGCGGCCACCGCGGCTCCGGCGCGCCAGAGCCACGCGCCCGAGCTCATGGGCGAACCCCGAGACCCCGCCACCCGACGGCCGCCGCTCCCACCAGTGGTCCCGTCGAGCCGAGCCCGACCGGCGCAATCCGTGTGCCGGCTGAAAACGCCAGGCGCGAGCGAGCGTCGATCTCAGCTTGGGCCGCGGCAAAGAACGGCTCCCCGAAACCGAGGGCGACCGATCCGCCCACCAGCGCCAGGCGAAGGTCGAGCAGATTCGCGACCGAACCGACTGCTCGGCCCACCATCGTTCCGACACGCACGACGACCTCGGGGTCCGCCTCCTCGGGTGGGCGCCCGGTGAAGGCCGCGACCGCGGTGCCCGATGCCTCCGCCTCCAAACATCCACGCGCGCCGCACGGACACCGGCGGCCCGCGGGCTCCACGATCACGTGGCCGATGTGGCCGGCATTGCCGTCCGTGCCGTCGAGAAGCCGACCGTCGAGAACGATGCCGGCCCCTACGCCGGTCGAGACGACCATGGCGAGGAAGTTCTTTTCCCCGGCGGCGGCACCACGCCAGCCCTCTCCGAGCGCCAGAGCCTTGGCATCGTTGTCGACGAAGGTCGGCAGGCCGGTGGTCTCGGCCAGGCGGGATCGCAATGGAAATGACGACCAAGCGCCGATGTTCAGCGGTGAAACGAGCTCGCCGCCCTTGGTCATGGGGCCGCCACAACCCACACCGCACACAGCGGCGTCACCGTCGCTGTCGGCCATGACCGAGTTCACCAGATCGAGCAGCACCGCGAAGAGCGCCTCCGCGTCAGTGCCGGCCGGCGTCGCAACGGTGGCCGACGACAAGACTTCGCCGTCGACCGTCACGAGTGCGGCGGCGAGCTTGGTGCCACCCACGTCTATCGCCAGGGCCGGGTCGATGCCACGACGGTACGGCACCGACGCGGGGCAATCAGCCACCCGACCCCCGCTACTCTCTCATGGTGTCCACGTCACGGGCCGCCGCTCGCACAGTGCAATCCTTCTCCGACGGCTTCGAGCGCATCATCGACAACGTCT
The DNA here is from genome assembly GCA_030947365.1 of Actinomycetota bacterium. Taxonomy (GTDB): domain Bacteria; phylum Actinomycetota; class Acidimicrobiia; order Acidimicrobiales; family AC-14; genus JALZBN01. Next base: position 1,195 of record JALZBN010000134.1, on the reverse strand, counting down.
CGACTGCGATCCAGGGCAAAGACGAAGCGATCCGGCTGACGTTGGTCTGCCTCGTCGCCGAGGGCCACGTCCTCGTCGAAGACGTGCCCGGAGTCGGCAAGACGACCCTGGCCAAAGCCCTGGCCGCCAGCCTCGACTGCGCGTGGGGACGCATCCAGTTCACACCCGACCTCCTGCCATCCGACGTCACCGGCGTCACCGTCTACAACCGGGCCAACGGCACCTTCGAGTTCCGGCGCGGCGGCATCTTCGCCAACCTGGTGCTTGGCGACGAGATCAACCGGGCATCGCCGAAGACCCAGTCCGCCCTGCTCGAAGCGATGGAGGAACGGCAGGTCACCGTGGATCAGACCACCTACACGTTGCCTCAGCCGTTCATGGTGATGGCCACCCAGAACCCCGTCGAGCACGAAGGCACGTATCCCCTGCCGGAAAGCCAGCTAGACCGGTTCCTCATGCGGATCACGATGGGCTATCCGGGGCGGGCGTCGGAGATCGCCATCCTCGACAACCACGCGTCCGCAAATCCGCTTGACGACATCAAGCCGGTTGCCTCGGCGCGCGATATCCAGCAGATGATCGTGATGGCTCAGGCCATCCATGTCGCGCCGAGCCTCAAGGGCTACATCGTCGATCTCGCTTCGGGCACCCGGGGCCGCCCCGAGCTGGCCCTCGGCGTTTCTCCCCGGGCCGCACTGGGCCTATTGCGCGCCGCCAAGGCCCGGGCCGCGTCGATCGGCCGTGACTACGTCGTTCCGGACGATCTGAAAACGCTCGCCCGGCCCGTTCTCGAGCACCGTCTGGCCTTGTCGGCCGAGGCCGAGATCCGGGGCGTCAGCCGTCACGATGTTCTTGAACAGGTTCTGTCGAGCGTGCCCGTGCCCAGCGGTCGCGGCTGAGCCCATTCCGGCGCCAATGCTGACCCGGCGAGGTATCGGCGTCGTCGCCGGCGCGATCACGCTGGCGATCGCCGGGCGCGTGCTCGGGGCGTTGGAGCTGTTCGTGTTGGCGACAGGGGTGTGCGGACTCCTCGTGGCCGGCGCCGCGACGGTGACCGTGCGCCGGGCGAATCTCCGAGCGGCGCGCCAGGTGCGGCCCGCCCGTGTGCACGTCGGCGACGAGAGCACTGTCGACCTTGTCGTCGAGAACCCGAACCGCTTTCGGTCGCCCGTCGTCACTATTCGCGATGCCTTCG
>JALZBN010000133.1 GCA_030947365.1 Actinomycetota bacterium | reverse complement strand
CAAAGGAGTCCTGCCCTCATGAGACATCACCGACCCAAGGCCTTGCGCGCCGGCCTTACGGCGGTCGCCCTTTGCGCGCCGCTGCTGGTCTCCATTCACGTCACGCCCGCGACAGCAGCAGCCGCCGCCACGTCCGAGGCATCCGCGCCGGCAGACCAACCCACTACGGTTGACACGTCCTTCGGCGGCGGATTCACCAGTCACCACCTCTCCGACATCGACGACCAAGCGGCGGCTGTCGCCCTCCAACCTGACGGCGCAGTAGTCGTAGTCGGGAAGACAAACACCGAGTCCTTCGACAACACACCCGGCGACATCTTCGTGGCCCGCTTCACTGCCGCCGGCGCGCTAGATCCAACCTTCGGATCCGGCGGCGTGGCCGTGATTGGCGCGCCGGGCCAGTGGGACTGGGCCACCGCGCTCGCCATCCAAGACGACGGCAAGATCGTCGTCGCCGGCGACATCAACGAGCAGCCAACCATCCTCCGCCTCACGCCAACCGGCGCGCCGGACCCAGATTTCCAGCAAGCGACCATCCCGTCCCCCTACGGCGGCAACACGTACGTCGACGCAGTCGTGATCCAGCCGAAAGACGGCAAGATCGTCTACACCGGCGCGCCGATAGCAGTCGGCCGACTTAACCCGGACGGCGCCCCCGACACGACGTTCGGCACGAACGGGCTCACCGCTTCGCAGATCATCCCGGACTTCAACTGGGAAACGACCTACCGAGCGGTAGTCCTCCAACCCGACGGCAAGATCGTCGTGGGTGGTTCGGGTAACGGCGCGGCCTACGCCGGCCCCGTCGAAGTGGCCTCCCTGGCTCGGTACACGACCGACGGCGCGCTCGACCCCACCTTTGGTAGCGGTGGTCTGGTCACGACGAACCTCGACACCAACTACGTCGACCGAGGGACGAAGATCTCGGCGTTGGCGCTCCAACCCGACGGCCGCATCGTCGCCGCCGGCGAGGCGTACAGCTGGGCGGCACAAGGCGTGCCGCATCCGGGCACGACCCCGACCTACGGCCCGATCCTGAACATCTCATTCACCTATGTCACCGTGTTCCGCTACCTCCCCGACGGCAGCCTCGACACCGACTTCGCCGGCAAGGGAGTGGTCATCAGCGAGTTGACCAGCGAGGTGGGCCAGACCGACCTCCCCGGCTCCACGTCGGTCCCGGCGGCGGACTCCAGGGGTTTCGCCGTGTCGCTCGCGCCGGACGGAGCCATCCTGGTCGCCGGCGCCCTCTACGAGGTTCGGTTCCATCCACTCGTCCTTCGTTACACCGCGTCAGGACTGCTCGACACCACGTTTGGCCCGGACGGGAAATTCGTCGTCGGCCTCGGCGATGTGTCGGGCGAAGGAGCCGCCATGGCCATGCAGCCTGATGGCCGGCTGGTCGTTGTCGGCGCGACCCGCACCAACAATCTCAATCAGCGCGGCAGCTACTCCGACGTCATGGTCGGCCGGGTGAATCCCGGCACCCGCGCCGGCACGGTGTGGACCTGGGGGTGGAACGCGATGGGCCAACTCGGTGACGGCACGACAACCGACCGTCACACGCCAGCGCCGGTTCCCGGCCTCAGTGGCGTCGTCGCCGTTTCCGCGGGGGCCTATCACACGCTTGCGCTGCGCGGCGACGGCACCGTGTGGGCCTGGGGCTACAACGCCGTGGGTGAGCTGGGTGACGGCACCACCGTCAACCGGCTACGACCGGTGCGAGTGCCGGGACTTACCGGCGTGGTCGCCGTGAGCGCTGGTGGGGTACACAGCCTCGCCCTTCGCGGCGACGGCACGGTCTGGGCCTGGGGCTACAACGGGTTCGGCGAGCTCGGCGACGGCACCACGGTGACGCGCCTCGCGCCGGTGCAAGTGCCGGGCCTTCAAGGGATCCGTGACATCTCGGCCGGCCTCTACCACTCGTTCGCCACACGAGAAGACGGCGGGTCGCTCGGCTGGGGCTACAACGCCGTCGGCCAACTCAGCGACGGCACCAACGTGGATCAACACTCGCCGGTGTGGCTGCCGCTGATGCAGTCGCACTACGCGTTCCAACGGCTCTCGGCCGGCGCGCTCCACACACTTGCGGTCGACGTGACCGGGTCGGTCCAGGTCTCAGGCTGGAACGGCTACGCCCAGATCGGGGACCCTCGGCAGGCGGTCTTCGTAGCGCCCATCCAACCTACGAATGGAGGCGCGGCCGCCTCCTCTGCGGGCTGGTATCACAGCCTCCTCTTGCAAAGGGACGGGTCGGTGCTGTCTGGGGGCTGGAACGCGCAGGGCCAGTTGGGGGATGGGACGACAACGACCCACCAGTGGGGAGCAGTCCCCGGACTGACAGGTGTCGTGGCGGTGAGTGCCGGGGGCGTGCACAGCTTGGCCATTACCCAAGGCCGCAGGCTCCTTGCCTGGGGCTGGAATGGCCTGGGCGAGTTGGGCACCGGCAGCACGGTCGACGGCCACACGCCGGTTGCGGTCGGCGCGCTCTCCAACGTCGTGGCTGTGTCGGCCGGATTCGTGCACTCCGTCGCCATCACCGGCTGACCTCGCGGCGGCAGGCCACTCGGTTGACCCGGTTGGTATGCTCACGTGGGGCTTACTTACGAGAGGGGAAGGTATGTCCGTCACCGAACTGGCAAGCAATGAACTGGCAAGCACAGACATTCCCGAGCTGAAGGCGCGCATTGTCGCCAATGAGCTCGACGGCCTTACGTTCCGAGGTGAGCTTGTCGACGGCCACGTTGTCGCCGACGGGCTCCTCGGCCAGCAGGCCGAGATCGACGACGTTCCTGTCGGCATTTACGTGCTCGAGGTCGACGGCACGCTCGTCGCCTGCAACGAGACCGCCATCGCCGCATGGGGCCGCACGCCCGAGCTGGGGTCGAGCGAGAAGTACTGCGGCGCCCACGTGCTGCGCTACCCGTCGGGCGAGGTCATGCCTCACGAGCACGCGCCGCCGTCGGTCGTCATCAAGAACGGTGGCACCGTACGCGACGCCGACGTCATCTGCGAGCAGCCCAACGGCAACCGGCTGCTGGCGCTGGTCAACGTCTTCCCGATCCGCAACGACAGCGAGGAAGTCGTCGGCGCGGTCAACATCTTTCGCCACAACACCGCCAAGCAGGTCCCCGGGCTCAGCTGAACGACACCGACACCGACTCCGACACCGGTACCGACCCAGACACCGGCAAGCGCAAGCTTCTTCCGTCGCTGGGTCTCGTCGTGCTCGTCGCTAGTGCCATCGTGGCCAGCAACACGTTCGGCGTGCGTGACCGGCTCTTCGGGTCGGCCACTCCCGCGCCGAAGGTGCCGGCGGTGAGCCGGGTCGCCGGCGCGAGCCCGTCGCCCGCCACCACCGCGGTCGGATCCACGTTGTTGCGGTCGCAACCGTGGTGGCAAGACGTGACCACCCTCGACGGCGCGCCGGGGGCGCCGGGCGCGCCGCCCGCGCCGTTCACCATCGACCCGGACTCCGTCCAGTGGCGCGTCCGCCCCACGTGCCAGACGGGCCACCTCCTCGTGCGCATCCCCAACAAACCCAAGCCACTTGTCGACGCCGCCTGCCCCGGCGCGCCCGACGGCTTCGCCACCACCACCGGGCTCACCAATCTTCAGGTTACGGCCGACGCGCCGTGGCAGCTCAAGGTGCAACAAGAGGTCGACGTCCCGCTCGTCGAGCCTCCGCTTCCGGCCATGACCGCGCCCGGCGCGACCGCGACGGCCACCGGCGCGTTCTACAAGATCGACCATCCCGGCAGTGGCAACGCCACCATCTACCGCCTCGCCGACGGCTCCTACGCGCTGCGCCTCAGCGACTTCTTCGTCTCGCCCAACAGCAACCTCGAGGTGCGCCTCAGCGCCCTTGCCGCGCCGCACAACTCCGAGGAATTCGCCGGCGCGCCGTCGGCCGTCGTCGCCACCCTCGACGTCACCAGCGGGTCGCTCAACTTCGCCATCCCGCCCGGCGTCGACCCGACCCAGTTCAAGTCGGTCGTCGTGTGGTGTGTGCAGGTGCGCAGCGCCTACTCGGCCGCCAGTTTGGGGCCGGCGAAGTGACAACCGCGCCGCCGGTCGCCACCCCTTCGGCTCCGACCGGTCCAAGCATCCGCATCCGCGGGCGCGCCGTGCCCATCGTCCTCCCCAAGCGCACCGACCCCCGCCTCAAACTCTCCGCCACCATCGTCACCCTCACGATCTTGGGCCTCACCGTCCTCAACTTCCAGGTGTCGGTACCGCAGATCCTCGTGTGCATCCTGCTCTGCGCGGCCGTCGAGATGGTCCACACGTTCCGACACGATCAGGTCTTGGTGTGGCCGGCGAGCGCCATCCAGACCGGCATCAGCGTGGCCTTCATCTTCCGGGTGGCGGGCACCCATCACGCCGACCGCTGGAGCCTCAACGGGCTCCAGTTCTTCGTGCTCGCCATCGTGCTCTCGTTGCTGCCGAAGTACGTGCTGCGCATCAACGGGCGCCACGTGTTCAACCCCTCCAACATCGGACTCGTCGGGGCCCTGCTCCTCATCGGCCCCAGCTACGTGTTCTCCGAGCACC
>JALZBN010000132.1 GCA_030947365.1 Actinomycetota bacterium | reverse complement strand
CGGCCAGGCGAAACGGCCGCACCGTTTGCTCGTAGTTGAATCCGGTATCGACCCCATCGCTGCCCTGAACGTCGAACTGCATGAAGTGCACGTGGAGGCTGACCTTGCTCAACGGGTTCTCGGCGTCGTCGGAAAGCTCGCTGCGCAACAGGCCGTCGATGCAGTCTTCTCCGGCGTTGGCCCGCAGGGCGAGGGGCACCCGCTTGGCCGGGTCGGCGCGCACGGCGTCGACGTCTTGGCGCAGGACGTAGAGCTCGCCGTTGGGATCGACGATGTCGTCCTTCGTGCTGAGGGGCACGGGGACGTTGATGACGTTGATGTTGAACTGTTTCAGGTGGGTGCCGGCGGGGCAGGTGCTGGCCGGTCCGTTCTCGCCCGGCGCGGGAGGGTCAGCGCCGGAGTGGAACGGATCGAGGAACGGCGCGGGGCCGTGGTTCGGCGCGAACGGGGGCCGCTTGGCCAAGTGAGGCTGGAGCATTGGGTAGGCCGGCTTGCCGGTGACGGGGTCGAAGAGGATGGGTCGTCGCGTGCCCGGCGCGCGTGGCGTGTAGTTCGGCCACGCATCGGTCGTCTCGGCTTCGCCGAGGTAGCGGTCGCCCTCGCGCTGCCAGTCGAAGACGGAGGCGTCGTAGCCCTTGGGCACGCCCGGTGGCGGGAGTTGGGCCTCGACCCAACGGTGGAGGTCGTCGGGCGTGGTGATGCTGTTGGTCGCGCCGTACGCGCCGACGTTGTGCCCGATCAGCGACGGTGACTCCACCGCCGCCTGCACCTTCCCACCTCGGTCGGGGAGCTGTTCCAGCGGGGGCAATGTGTCCGTGGAGGCAACGCCATCCTGGCGGGTGTTGTACACGCGCCACACTCCCCACATGCCGGCGAAGTAGTGCTCGGTCACGTGGCAGTGGAACATGAAGTCACCAGCGCTCTGCTGGCAACCACCGCTGCCGCATTCGTCGACGATGTCGAATGACTCCGACGGTCCGATCGTCTGGGCATCGGTACGCTCCGACACCGCGGGCGTGAGCTGGGGATGCTTGTCGAGACCACTGGCAAACGTCTGCGGTTCCACGTCGGGCTGGCGCCGCCAGCGGATGCCGCCGCCGTGGGTGTGGTGCACATGGAAGACCTCGCCGCCGCCGTGGATCACCCGTTGCTTTACCGGGTCACCGAGATAGCTGCGCATGATCGGCGTCGCCGGATCGCCGAAGCCATACGAGCTGTACTCCAGCGACTCGTCATACGCGCCGAACCGATTCTGCTGGAGCATCAGCCGATCCATGAACGGCTCGCTGCGATAGTTGATGTCACGTCCGTCGGGCCGGTACGCGTGCGTAATCGGGTCGACGAGTGGAACGAACTGGTTGTTGCGGTCGACCAGTTGGTAGGACTCGTCACCGAGCTCGTGGTAGTCGAGCACGAACTCCCGGAACGCGGGACCGTCGGTGGGCCGCACCATCGCGGCCCAGCCGGTGTCGCTCGCTCGGCCCGTGAGGGGATCGATCCAGTCCGAGCCCGCCGGCTCCACCACGAGAGCGCCGAACAATCCGTGGTCGGTTTGGTCTCGGCTGTCACCGTGGCTGTGGAACTCGTGGGTGGCCTCGGGCTCCTTGGTGCCGACCATCCACTCGTACTCGACGGTGCGGCCCGGGCGAGCGATCGCAGCCGGGTTGGTTGCGATCGCCGGGCCCTTGCCAGCGACAGAGAGGCTCGACCCGTGGAGGTGAAAAGTGACGGGCTTGCCGTCGTTCAGGTCGTTGCGAAGCCCGACTCTCAGGCACTCTCCCGGGCGCACCCGCAGGGTGAGGGGCTGGATGGCGTCACCCTGTAGTCCTGTCGTTACCGCGTAGTCCCCTTGCCCGGCTCGGGCCCGCGCGTTCTGTGCCTCCTCGGCTCTGACCCGGCCAAGGTCGCCTTCGAGCACGTACATCCGACCCCGCGGATCGTGGTCCCCAAAACGGTTGACAGTGATATCCACGTTGATGGCAACCAGGTTGTAACGCCGCACCGGCGCGCCGGCGGCACAGCGGGGGCCGGTTGTCGTCGTCTCCCGCGTCGACGCCGCCAGCAGGAATCCCTCAGCCGCGGCGTGCGCCGGGAGCCCCCCACTGTCGGACTGAGGCGCGGCCGCAGCCACCGCGCCGGGCTTCGGCACGGCGGCTGCGGACCATTCGACTGGCGTGAGGACAGCCGCGACAAGGGCGGTGGCACCGATTGCGACGGAGAGTGAGCGGTTTACACGAGCGGCCAGATGCTCAGCCGACCTTTACCGTTCCCTCCATCCCAGGGTGGACGAGGCAGACGTAGTTGTAAGTGCCCGCCTTGGTGAACTTCATCGTGTAGGAGTTGAAGTTCGGAGGGAACGACAGGTAGAAGCCCGAGCTGTAGAACCCGCTGCCGTTGTAGGAGCCGCCGTCGACGGGGGTCGCAGGCGGTAGCCCACCGGGCCCACCGCCACCTGCTCCGGTCGTCGTCGACTCGGCGCCGGTTGTAGTCGTCGAGCTTGCCGCAGTCGTCGTTGACGAGCTTCCGCCGCTCTGGTCTCCGCCGGGTGGCGACTGCGGTTGCGGAACACCACCACCGGCTGGCGCGCCCGTCTTTTGGTTGAGGTGCACCGAGCCGTCGGGTGCCTTGGCAATGATCACCTTGGCGTCCTCGGGAGCGTTGAAGCTGATCGTGTGGGCGCCGAGGATGGTCCAGTTCACCGTCCCGCCGACGGGGATCGACGCGGTCTGGGGAGCGAAGATGTTGGCTTCGGCATCCTGCACCTGCTCGGACGCAACGCCGGCGGCGGCCTTGTCGGGCGTGGAGTTCTTGGCGGCATCGACGGCGGGCTGAAGGGCCTGCACCTTCGACTGGAGCTGCTGGTCAGCGGCGGCCTGGTTCTCTGTGGCCGTGGGTACCTTGGTGTCAGCGGCGACCACGGTGACCTTTCCGACCATGCTCGTTGTGTGAAGGGTGCAGAAGTAGCTGTACGTGCCAGGCTTGATGTTGCTCGCAAGCTTCACGTTGAACGTGTCGCCGTTGGGGAGAAAGCCGCTGCTGAAGAAGCTCTCAGTGCCGGTGAACTCGGGCGGGGTGGCGCTGTGGTTCGGGCACGGAGTGTCGCCCGGGCCCGGAGGATTGCCCGAGGTGATGAAGCACGGCTGGGCGGAGACCTGGTTGGCGTCGCCGGGTCCCTGCGGAACCATGGGCGGGATCGCCGCGAGCTGAGGAATGCTCGACTCGTCGAAGTTCTGGTCGTTTGCGTGTGGCGCAGCGGCGGCGAGACCTTGGTCGACGAGAGTGCCGAACGAAACCGAGTGCGGCTCGCCCCGGAAAACGCTGTTGAATGAGACGGTGTCGCCCGGATGCACCTTCACCTCGTTCGGGAAATAGGAGGTGAACGCGGCGTTGAACGCCGGAGTGGACCCGTCGACCTGAACCTTCGCGGTCGTCGGACCGCTAGAACTCGTCGTCGATTTGTTGTCGCTGCTGCACGCCGCAGCCAGCAATGTCACCAGCACCAGCAGAAAGCCGATCCGCTTCACACGCCCACCTCGCCTTTTGGTTAAGAGGACGCCAATAGTTGATGACCGCAGCCGATTTGTCAACGACGACCTTCCTCTCGGTCGTCGCGTCAGCCGTGAGGCGGCGGGGAAAGGAGTCCGAGGAGGGGTCGCGTCGTCGTTGTCGTCGGCGCGGCTGTCGTGGCCACAGGCGGGACATAGGTCATCGGCGGCGGCCCTGAACCCGCGCCGGAACTCCCAGCTGAAACGCCAGCGGCTGGGTCTGTCGGTGGCGGAGGCCCGGGCGCACGCGCCGCGGGAACGCCCTCGTCGCCGGCGATGTAGACCGGGGTACCGACGCTGACGTGAGACGGGAACCACTCGGCCGCGCTCATTGGAATGCGCACGCAGCCGTGCGAGGCAGGCTCGGCCGGCACCGACGGGGAACCGTGGATCGCGAACCCGCCGTCGAAGTACTGGGAGTTGTAGAGACGGCCCAGCGGGCTCGTCTCCCAGCCTTGGCGCTGCTCGTAGATCGCAAAGGAGCCCTGGGGCGTGACGGCGTTCCTGCAATAGCCCTCCGAGCAGAACCGCTCTCCTGAGCCGGTCGAAACGGGCAGCACCTTGAGGAGAGAACCGCCCTCGTACAGGAACAGAACTTGACGGTTCATATCGACCTCGACCCGGTTCGCTCCTCCATCGGGGACGAGCGGTGGCGGCGGTGTCGCGGTGGCCAGTGCGCCGACCACGTCGTCGGTTGCCCGCCCCGAGCGCTCGAGGCCGGTGACCTTCTGGAATGCCATCACGCCGTAGGCGGTGTCGGCGTCGTAGACGCTGTCGACCGGCCCCACCTCGTAGTGCAGAGAGTTGAGACGTTGCTCAAGGGTGAGCACTGCGGGCCCCTCGTCGCCAGGGCCGAGACCCGGCGGGGGCGGAGGCGGAACCGTCGGCGCCGCCGCAGTCGTAGGTGGCGGCGCGGTCGTAGTGGTGTCGTCGACGGGCGGCGCCGAAGTGACGGTGGGATCCGCGGCTACCGGCGCGGCGACCAGCGCCGCCGCGTGCTCACTGCCGCCTCCACCCGAGCACGCCGCGAGGCCCAACACGGCAA
>JALZBN010000131.1 GCA_030947365.1 Actinomycetota bacterium | reverse complement strand
ACGGTGTCGCGCCAGGCGAGTAACCGCTCCAGGTCGAACGACACCTGGACGAAGAGCAAGTCGGCGGTGCGCTTCCACGACGGAAGCGGTTGAAGTCGGGTCGTCACCCCGGCGCGGAATCCGAGGGTGTGACCCTGGTGCTCCTCGCTGAACTGCCGTAGGTGCTCGATCATCGAGCGCACCGTCAGTTGACCGGTCCTGGCTCCGGACGCAGGAGCGTCGCCGTAGACGAAAAGGAACTCGTCCACGCCGTAGGCCGCACCGGTCAGAAGATCCCGTCGGAAACCCAATGCGTTGCGATCGCGAGCGTTCAGGCAGGCGATCGACCGTCCGCCCATGCGGTCGACCTCGTGGGCCACGGCAATGCTGGAGACTGTCGCCCGGCCGACATGGTTGTCGGGAATCAGGTAGCCCGAGGCAACCTTGCTCAACACTCCGATCTGGTGACGCACGTGCATCATGTCGGGCTTAGTTGGCGGCTCGATCTCACAGATCCACTCGAACGGCAGGTCGGTCACCCCCTCAGGCTATCTACGGCATGCCGACGGACGACCCGTGCTCGAAATGACCCAGGGCGGACCTCGTCCCGGACAGTGGCCATCCGACAACCTGCGCTCCGTCGCCGGGCGCCTGTCCCCAAACGCCGGAAGTGGGTGACACGCCGGATGAGTGGCGCAACCGTCCCGGCCCGGACGGTTCCCGGCGCCTGGACCGCGAGACCATACGTGAGTCCTTTATGCCGTCATCCGCAAGAGCCGCGCGCCGAAGTGGAGTCGGCAGGGTCCTGCCCCCGGCCGTGGGCGGAACGGGCTTAGCGCTCTACGAAGCGCAGGTCGACGCCGAACGCCTCAGCGATCTTCGCCAAGGTTGCCGTCGTTGGGCTGATGACGCCGCGCTCGATGCGACTGATCTGTGCTTGGGGGATCCCAGTCTTCTCCGAGAGTTCGACCTGGGTCAGCTGGTGCTTCTTGCGTAGGTCGATGATCTGACCAGTGACGCTGTATGCCTGATCGAAAACAGCACGCGCTTCACGAACGGCTGCGCTGTTCGCGCGCTCTGACCTCTGCAGGTAGTCGTTCAGTGTACGTGCCATGTACCTCCCTTCGGCGAGTTTCAGTATGCGCTTTAGGACATACCGATGTCAAGCAGGGTCATTGCATGCGACGGCGGCCTTGGTGTTCGGCCTTGCGGTCTCGGGCCTGTTGTTGCCGAAACGCGACTAGGCGCCTCCTCGCTAGTCGTATTTCTTTCTGTTGGCGTTTCTCGCTCGCGTCCTCGCCCTTGTCGTATCCGTTCAGCAACAGCACAATCTTGTTGCCATAGGCGTGACAAAACACGCGGAGAAGGACCTTCCCGCGGTCTGGGCGCGCGCCGGACGCGCCGCCGAACATGCTCTTGATCTCATCCGCGCTGTGACGGAGTCTGAACTCGAATAGGCCATCGCCCAACTGTGTTCCCCACTCGGTTCCACACACCTGCACGCCATGGCTTTGAAGGACGTGCTCGAATGCCGACAGCAGGGCCGCGAGCTCGAGATCGGTCAGATCGGACTCCATCCACTCCTCGACGGGGGATCGGCCGCCTTCATCCTCGAAGAACTCGATCGTGAAACGTCCAGAGCCCATCGTCGCCGACGGTACATCCGGTCTCGGCCTGGACGCGGGGAGATCTATTCGGTGGCCTCGCGCAGTAGCTCCGCTACCGCCTCGTCGAGTTCACCGGCGAGCCCCATCGCCTTGTACTCGGTCAGGAACACAGCCTCGACGAACTCACCCGCTGCTTCGGCGACTGGTGTACGTCTCTCGATCCAGAACGTTCATGGGCATGGCGCCGATTTCCCTACACCTGTGCCCACGAAGCAGTTTTGCGGAATTTCTTTAGTCGGGAAGGGGGGATTTGAACCCCCGGCCTCAGCGTCCCGAACGCTAACCAGCCGTACATCCCCGGATGCCGATGGACCATAATGGCTGGTCAGCGGGGGTGCTCGGACGAAGATGGACCCCGGCAAACGGCAGCGTCCGCGGGATGGACGCGGGATAAAGGCGGGATGAGATCGACCGGTCCCCCTCGGTCACCTCCCCTGGTAGGACATCAAGGGCGGGCAAGTGCGGCTCCGATGTTCCATCACCGAAAGTCTCGCGACTTCGTCGACATCGCGATTGACAGGGCCTCGATGCGGTCGGCGACCACGTTGAGTGTCCCCTCGGACTTTTCGAGCTTGCCGCGAACGACCATGGCGGGCGCCGATCTCGCCACCCGCCGGTAACGAACCCAGACGCCCTGAGAGCACACGATGTTGACCAGGCCGGTCTCGTCCTCGAGATTCAAGAACGTGGTGCCGGCCGCGGTCGCCGGACGTTGGCGGTGGGTGACGATGCCGGCGACTTCGACTCGCTCCCCGTCGTCGTGCTGTGACAAATCGACAGCCGCGGTGGCGCCGCGCCGTGTCAAGTAGTCGCGCATGAACTCGACGGGGTGGTGGTTGGGAGAAAGACCGGTGGCCCACAAGTCGGCCGCGGTGGTCTCGACTTCGTCCATGGCCGGCAGGGTGGGCGCTTGCGTCCCGGTCACGATGCCGTTGAGCCGGCCGTCCTTGGACTGGGCCACCGCCCCGGCTGACCACAAGGCCTGGCGACGCTCGACATCAAAGCCGGCAAAGGCGCCGGCCGTTGCCAGCGCCTCGACCTGGGAGGCAGTCAGGTCGACGGCGCGGACGACCGCTTCCATGGATTGGTGAGGCCGGGTCAGCGCGATCTTGACCGCCAACTCCGAGCTGATGCCGCGAACATAGGACAGGCCCAGTCGCACTGCGCCGACGCCGTCGTCGGTCGGCTCCAGCGTGGCCACGTCGGCCGACTCGTTCACGTCAGGGCCCCGAACGACCACGCCGTGGCGCCGGGCGTCGGCCACCAGGGTCATGGGCGACCAGAAGCCCATGGGTTGGGCGTTGAGCAGGGCGGCGCAGAACGCGGCCGGGTAGTGGTGCTTGAGCCACGCGCTCGAATAGACGAGATAGGCGAAGCTCACACTGTGGGACTCGGGAAATCCGAAGTTGGCGAAGGCGGCCACCTTCTCGTAGATGGCATCGGCCACCTCGCCGGTGATGCCATTGGCGGCCATGCCGTCGTAGAAGCGGGCGCGCAACCGCTCCATGCGCTCGCCGCTGCGCTTCGAGCCCATGGCCTGGCGCAATTGGTCGGCGTCGGAGGCCGAGAACCCGGCCACGTCGATGGCCATCTGCATCATCTGCTCCTGGAACAGCGGCACACCCAACGTCTTCTCAAGTGAGTTCTCCAGCAGCGGGTGCAGGTAGGTGACCGGCTCCTGGCCGTTGCGGCGCCGGATGTAGGGGTGCACCGAGCCGCCCTGGATCGGCCCGGGCCGGATCAACGCCACCTCGACGACGAGGTCGTAGAAGTGGCGGGGCTTGAGGCGCGGCAGCGTGGCCATCTGGGCCCTCGACTCGACCTGGAACACCCCGACCGAGTCGGCCCGGCACAACATGTCGTAGACGGCGTCGTCTTGGGGGATCGTGGCCAGGTCGATGTCGACGCCGTGGTGGGACCGCACCAGGTCGACCGCAGAGTGGATGGCCGACAGCATGCCGAGGCCGAGCAGGTCGAACTTCACCAGGCCGACCGCGGCGCAGTCGTCCTTGTCCCACTGCAACACGGTGCGGCCTTCCATGCGGCCCCACTCCACCGGGCAGACCTCGATGACGGGCCGGTCGCAGATCACCATCCCGCCCGAGTGGATGCCGAGGTGGCGGGGGTAGTGCTGCACCTCGGCGGCCAGCTCGAGGACCGCGGGCGGGATGTCGTGGTCGGGCTGGCTCGTGGTCGCCGACAGCGGGCCCCAGGCGTCGACCTGCTTGGACCACGCGTCGAGCTGGCCGGTGGCCGCGCCGAGCGCCTTGCCCATGTCGCGGATCGCCGAGCGGGGCCGGTAGGTGATGACGTTGGCCACCTGGGCCGCGTGCTCGCGCCCGTAGCGCCCGTAGACGTACTGGATCGCCTCCTCGCGCCGGTCGCTTTCGATGTCGACGTCGATGTCGGGCGGCCCGTCGCGCTCAGCCGAGAGAAACCGCTCGAACAGCAGTCCGAGGTCGACCGCATCCGCGTTGGTGACTCCCAGCGCGTAGCAGACGGCGCTGTTGGCCGCGCTGCCCCGTCCCTGGCAGTAGATGTCGCAGCGGCGGCAGAACTCGCAGATGTCGGCAACGATGAGGAAGTAGCCGGCGAAGCCGAGCACGTCGATCATGTCCAGCTCGTAGTCGATCTGGGCATACGCGCCGTTCACCCGCTCGGCCTCTCTCGGCCCGTAGCGGCGGCGGGCGCCCTCGTAGGTGAGGCGGCGCAGGTAGCTCATCTCGGTGTCGCCCACCGGCACCGGCCAGGGCGGCAGCTTGGGGGCGACGAGGGTCAGGTCGAAGGCCAGCTCGCGCCCGAGGGCGGCGGCGCGCTCCACTACGCCCGGGTAGCGGGCGAAGCGGCGTGCCTGTTCGGCGCCGCTGCGCAGGCAGGCCGTGGCCGCGGCCGGGAGCCACGGGTCGATCTCATCGAGGCTGCGGCGGGCGCGAACCGCGGCCAGGGCGGTGGCGAGGGGCCGCTGCGCCGGGCTGGCGT
>JALZBN010000130.1 GCA_030947365.1 Actinomycetota bacterium | reverse complement strand
GCAGTTTGGAGGTCTTCGACGATCTCGGCGGCGATGACGCCCGGCGTCGGGAGGTTGTCGGTGTCCTCCAGGCTCTCGTCGCGAAGCCAGAAGATGTCGAGACTGGCCTTCTCGCGAGCGACAAGCTCATCGTAGGTGAAGCGGTGGAACCGCTCGCTCTCCTCCCGCTTCCCTCGCCTTCCCGGTCGGTAGCACTCGACGAAGTTGTCAAGGTCGGTACGGGTGAGGGTGCTCGTCTTCAGCGTGAAGTGCTTGTTGGTCCGGAGGTCGTAGATCCACAGGTGCTTGGTCCACGGCGTGTCGGAGCCCGGCTTGCGGTCGAAGAACAGCACGTTGGCCTTCACGCCCTGGGCGTAGAAGATGCCGGTGGGCAGGCGCAGGAGGGTGTGGACATCGCACTCGTGCAGCAACCGGCGGCGGATCGTCTCCCCAGCTCCGCCCTCGAACAGCACGTTGTCGGGCACGACCACCGCCAACCGGCCCTCGACCTTCAGCAACGTCTTGACGTGCTGCACGAAGTTGAGCTGCTTGTTCGACGTCGAGGCCCAGAAGTCGTCGCGCACCACGGTCAGGCTCTGGCGCTCGGCCTTGCCCTCGGCGTTCACGATCGAGACCGACGACTTCTTCCCGAACGGCGGATTGGTGAGCACCATGTCGAACCGCTCACCCGGATCAGCTCGGAGTGCGTCGTCGACGTGGACGGGGCTGTCCGAGTCGGGGGACTCGATGCCGTGCAGGAGCAGGTTCATCGCGCATAGCCGCGCTGTGTTGTCGACGATTTCCCACCCGGTGAACAGCCCGGAACGCAAGTGGCGCTTCTGGTCGGGGTCGAGGTTCGCGTGGTGGCGAAGGATGTGATCGAACGCGGCGAGGAAGAACCCGCCGGTGCCGCACGCCGGATCGCAGATCCGCATGTCAGGTCCCGGCTGCATCACGTCGACCATGGCGGAGATCAGTGCCCGAGGCGTGAAGTACTGGCCGGCACCGGACTTGGTGTCGGCTGCGTTTTTCTCCAGCAGCCCCTCGTAGGCGTCGCCCTTCACGTCGGCGTCGAGGGTCATCCACTGCTCGTTGCCGATCAAATCCTTGATGAGACGCTCCAGCTTGGCCGGGTCCTGGATGCGGTTCTGCGCCTTGCGAAACACGACACCCAACATGTCGTCGCCCCGTCCAAGTTGATTCAAGATGGTGATGTAGTGCGCTTCGAGAGCCTCGCCCTTCAAGCCCAGGAGTGACTGCCAGTCGAGGCCCTGGGGCACGATCCGATCGAAGCCATACTGATGCTGTTCATCCGCCATCTTGAGGAACAGCAGGTAGGTGAGCTGCTCCACGTAGTCGCCGTACGACAGGCCGTCATCCCGCAGGATGTTGCAGTAGTTCCATAGCTTGTCGACGATCGCCTTGGCATCGCTCACTGTCCCGCTCCCAACAGGTCGTCGAGGAGAGCGAGGAGCGGGGCGGTTCGCTCGGTCGCCACCTCCCAGACCAGACGGTCGTCGATGGCCGCGTACCCGTGGATCAATAGGTTGCGGAAGGCGACGATCCGAGGGAGGTCCGGCACCCGTGCGGCGAGTTCCGGCGCAGTGCGGCCGAGCTGACCGAGTGCCTCGCCGACGATCTCGAACTGCCGCTCCACCGCCGAGCGGAGCATTGCCTCAGCCTCGTAGTCGACCCACGACCGGTCGTCCACGAACTCGATGATGAGCGCGACGGCACGCCGAGCGTCCCAGAGGTACGCCCGGGGATCACGCGGCATACAGCTCCTGCCTGGTCTGTTCGACCATTGCTGCGAAGTACGGGTTGTCCAGGGCGGAGGGGTCGACGAGGTCGACCGAACGGCCGAGAATCGCTTCGAGGCCTTCCTTCAGACCGAAGAACGCGTCGAACCGGCTGGTTCCCGCTGGCGGTTCGAGTTCGACGAGAAAGTCGATGTCGCTGCGTGCCGAGTCGAAATCGCCGCTCGTCGCCGACCCGAACACGTCCAGGCGCCGGACCCCGAACCGCCGGCACAGCTGAACCATCTCAGCGCGGTGCTCGGTGAGCTCAGCGATCATGGCCTCCTCCCCTGCGCGCTGGAAGCCTTATCTTCGCAGGCCGGGAGACTGCCACCCGGAGCTTCGCCACGAGCCGCCTGCGCTCGCGTGCGTCTCGTCGGGGTGGCCGCCGCCCGCTGGGCTCGAATTCGTTCGAGCAGGGCCGATGCAGGCTCGTCGTCCGGGTCTTGCGGAACGAGTTGCCCGCCGAATGCTGCAGCGAGAACTGCGCGGCGCAGCAAGCGTGTCCTCGACGTAGACCGCCGAGCCCCGGCCGCCATCCGCCGCGCAAGGGTCAGGTCTTCAGACAGCCGCCGTACTATTGACTTCTGTCGTGCGAGCGGCGGCAAGGGAATTCTGGCGCCTTCGACTGTGGGCTGACTGATCTTCGGCATCGAGCCGGCGATGCCTTGGGCCGACTGCTGGAAATACCGACGCAAAGGGGTCGAGCGGAGCGCCAGCTCGATGTATGAAGGATCGACGCGCGTCTCGTCGATACGAACTCGTATTAGAAGGTCAGGGAAGATCGCCCAGTGCTCTGGTCCGTCGAACAATGCAGCTGTGCCAACCAGCTCCGGCGTGTTCGAACGCTGTATGAAGATGTCACCCGGCTCCATCCACAGTTCGGCTACCGACCGAACGCCCGGTTCGATCAGTTTCGTATGCGCCTCGACGAACTCTGACCTGGTCACAGCTGTCAGGGTGACGACGCGAACAGACCCGTTCGTAGATCCTGGAGCGGAGAGCCCGTTCCGCAGCGGCTCCGTCAGCAGGTCTCTCAGAAGCACCGATTTGCCCTCAACGGCCTTGTCTCGGAGTCCCTGCTCGAAGTCCAGCAGTCGCTGCTGTGCGGAGGCTACGGACGCCTCGGCGGCGGCGAGACGGGAGAGGTGCTCCTCAACGGCGGCGACGATCCGCTCCTGCTCCCCGCCGGGTGCCAATGGGATCGACAGCTCCTTGATGCCGGCCATCCCGAGGCGGGGACGTCCTACACCGTGGATCTGTTCAGCCACAGCATGGCGAAGTTCCGGCCGTTGAAGCGCGAAGTTGACGTAGCGAGAGTCCAAGCTCGGGTGGAGCCGCACTCGAATGCAGTCGGCCTTGACAATCGCCTGCCCCACCCCGGGAGGAACGAGACATGACCGTGGAAGATCCTGCCCGAGCGATGCGACCACGAGGTCGCCGGCTCGGGCCTCGTGGGTGCGCAGAGTCTCGAAATGCTCTTCGGTGATGTGAGCTTTCTCGTCGATGAATTCGCCGAACCCGATGTTCTGCAGTCGGATGACTCGGGGACCTGAGTCGACGTAGTGCGCACTCTTGAGGTTCGAGCCGAACGGACCATCAGTGATCGCTCGGGGCTCAGCGGCAGCGAGGTCCTGCAACGTCGCCCTCTCCCAGCCCGCCGGCAAGTCGCTCAAGCTGCCACGACCTCAGCGAGTTCGATCAGCAAGCCGTCGAGCTCCTGGCCGAACAGCTCGCGGGCGCGGCCGAGGCCGCCTCGCTGGCTGAAGGGGGGGTCGAGTAGCTCTCTCGGTTCGATCGACAGGGAAGCGGCGAGGTGGTCGCGGATGAGGCGGAGCCAGTCGAGCTGCTCGGCGGTGAAAGTGCGCCCCGCGTTCTGCTGGTGCAGGAGCCACGTCCCGAAGCGTTCCTCCACCTGATCTGGAAACGGCGCCAGCTCGTCGTCCTCGCCCAAGGTGAAGCGGACGAGCGACACGATGTTGGTGAGCACCGTGCCAGCCGAGCCGCGAACCTTCGACGCGTCGAGGGTCTCGTACGCCTCCCACAGCCGTCCCGGAGTCCACCGGTGCGGCGGCCGGCCGATCGCTTCGGCCAGCTCCTTGACATCCCGGTAGGTGAGGCGTTTCACGTACGGGCGGCTGTAGAGCACCTGGAGGGCGGTGATCTCGTCCTTGTGCTCGTCGAGGAACGCCCGGAACGACTCGACGGTCACGGCGGCGCGGGCGCGGGCGTCGACGGCGAACTCAGCTCGCGTGATCTCGTCAATGCTGATCTCGTCGATGACCTGGTCGAAGCTGCGCTGCACGTTGACGAGATGCTCCCGCAGTTCGGGATTGGCGGCGATCGGCCGCACGGCGTCAGCGAACATCGCCGCCCTGGCCTTCTCAAGCGCAGCGTCGCTGGGCTCGGTCTGGCCGGTGGCGAGCTTGGCGGCGGCGAGCTGGCGATCGGGGTCGATCGCCTCGACGAGCCCGTGGCCGATCGACTTGAGCGACTGGCCGGCGACAGCTTCGAGCTGGGCCCGATCGGCCGGGGTGATGCGACTGTCGATGCGGGCCAGGCGGGAAGCGAGAGTGGAGACGAGGTCCTCGCTGATCTGGCCGAGGGCAACCTGGTGGAGGAGCTTCTCGAGCGACACTCCCCGCTTGCGTTCCAGGGGAAAGGACTCGATGAGCTTGGTCTCGGTCACCCCGATGGCGTCGACGAGCACGAAGCGGTCCTTGTGCGTGGCGTCGGGGGTGACGACCTGGAGGTCGCTGTCGGGGATGGTGCGAACGCCGCGACCCTTCATCTGCTCGAAGTAGTTCCGGGACCGCACCATGCGCATGAACACCACCATCTCGATGGGCTTCACG
>JALZBN010000129.1 GCA_030947365.1 Actinomycetota bacterium | reverse complement strand
ATGCCATCGCCTTCGTCACGCGCCGGGATCACGACCGAGACGCGAGGATCGCTCACGTGCGCACGCCGTTGCCGAACAGGTCCCAGATGTCGATGACGGGCTGGCGCGGCGCGAGCGAGCGGTAGACCTCGTGCGGCGCGCCGACGATGACCAGGTCGGCGCGCTCCAAGACCTGTTCGAGGGACACCAGCTGCTCGTCGGCCGTCACGTACGGGTCGGTAGTGAGAACTTCGGCAGCCTTGAACCCGAGCACCCGCTTGAGCTTGTAGCTCAAGCTCGATCGCATGTCGTCGGACTCGGCTTTGAAGGCCATGCCGAGGATGCCGACGGTCATCGTCTTCAGGTCGAAGGTGCGCTCGAGTCTCGACACCAGGTAGAGCGGCAGACCCTCGTTCACCATCATGCTGGCATGGCCGAGAACGAAGCTGTTGTTGTCGAATGCCGCGAGCTGCATGGTGTCTTTGAACAGACACGGGCCGGCGGCGAACCCGGCGCGGGGCAGGTCGGCGGCGCGCGGGTAGTCGTGAGCCATCGCGCCGCGGACCCGCTCGAAGTCGACCCCGAAGTCGTTGGCGATCATGTAGAGCTGGTTGCTGATCGCGAAGCGGATATAGCGCCAGGTGTTGGTGAACAGCTTGGCCAGCTCGGCCTCTTCCGGCAGCAGAGGCACGGCCTGGGCGGTGAGGTTGCGGAACAGCTTGGTGGCGCGGTCCATGGCCCGATCAGTGCGCGCCGCCACCAGCTGGGGAAGCTCGTAGAGCTCGGTAAGAGCTCGACCCTCGGCGATGCGCTCGGGGCAGAAGGCGACGTCGATGTCCTTGCCCAGCTTGTCGATGAGGCGTTCGACGAGGGCCGTGACCCCGGGGTATTGGGTGCTTCGGAGGACGAGCAACTGACCGTCGACGAGATGATCGGAGAGCTCGGAGATGCTGTCGGGGACCGCGTTGGGCTTGGGGTTGAGGTGCTCGTCGACAGGCGTGCCGATGACGACGACGACGTGCTCACTGCTGGAGATCACGTCCGGCGACGTGGTCGCGCTGAGTTTGTTCCCACCCACGCCGGCCAGCACCTCGGCCGCGCCGGGCTCAGCGAAGGGCAGGTCTCCACGGTTCACCAGATCGACGGTGACGGCGTCGACGTCGAACAGCGACACGTCGAGGCCCCTGTCGGCAAACGCCAACCCGAGGGGAAGGCCCACCCGGCCGCAGCCTCCGATTATGACGACATCACGACTGAAGGCCATGGGCGCGGAACCTAGCGAAACAGATCCTCTCGGTGCGAACGCACGATCTCTCGTTGCACCGATGATTCCCTGAACCAGGTCGCATCGATGCCTCGCACCACAGCAACCGCGACGGCGCTGGATTTTCCCATCACCAGCTCGGCTGCACTCGCCAGCTCGTCGGCCACGGCCACTTCGGTCGCGACGAGTTGCCGGCCACCTGTGTCGGTTGTGCCCCGCAGGTCGACGACGGCGGCGATGCCGGCACAGCCGATGGCCACATCGGTCACGCCTACCCGCCACGCTCTCCCAAAGGTGTCGGAGACGATGACGCCGACCTCGACGCCGGCGCGGGCCCGGATGCCGTCGCGTATACGGCGCGCCGAGCGGTCGGGGTCGACGGGGAGCAAGGCGGCGCGCCCCTCGGGAACGTTCGACACGTCGATGCCGGCGTTCGCACAGACGAACCCGTGACGGGTCTCGCTGACGATCAGCTCGTCGCGCCTTCGCAGGATGCGCACCGACTCGGACTCAATGAGGGCCCGGCGCGCCGCGAGGTCGCCCTCGTCGAGGTCGACCATCCGGCCCTCGGCCTTGGAAACGACCTTTTGGGTAACAACGACGACATCTCCATCGGCCAGGGTGGCGCGCTCGACGATCAGCTCGGCCAGCACGTCTTCGGCGCGCACCTCGGGCAGCCCCTCGACCGGGATGATTTCGACACCCCTCACCGGACTGCGGCCAGGGTGACCCTTGCCAGCGCGGCCGCCTCCGGCGCGCCGTGCATGACGGTCGGCGCGACCACACAGCGCACGCCCTCGGCCTCGACCGCCGGCGCGAGCTGGCGGTCGGCCTCGTCGATAACGAGCGTGCCGGCGAAGGGCGCGTAGATCCGAGCCACCCCGACAACAGATGGCTCGTGCCCCAGCTCCGACATGAGACGCGCCGCTGGCCCCTTCAGCGCCTGCCCGGCGATGATCGGTGAGATCGCGACGCTGTGACCGCGCCGGCGGGTCAAGGCGTCGAGGACCCCCGGGACGGCGAGGATGGGGCCAATCGACACGATCGGATTTGACGGGCACACGACAACGACGTCGGCGTTAGAAATCGAGTCGACGACATCCGGCGCCGGCTCGGCCTTTTCCGCACCGGGGAACCGGACTTCCTCGACTGACACTGCATGCATCCGCCCGACGAAGTAGTCCTGGAAACCAATCTCCCCCTCGCCGGCGACGACGACCCTCGTCTCCACCGGGTCGTCGGTCATGGGCAGCAAACGCAGACCGACGCCCCAAGCCGTCGTCAGCTCGGCAGTGATGACCGAAAGCGGCGCGCCCTCTCGGAGCCGTTGGGTCCGGAAGAGGTGTGTCGCCAGGTCACGGTCGCCGAGGCGGAACCAGGTCATGGCCGCCATCGACCCCGCCGGCGCGCTCGGCGTAAACCGCTCCAGCGCCTCCATCACGTTCCACGTCTCGCCCGTCAGCCCCCAACCGGTCTCGGGGTTGACTGCATCCGCAAGGGTGTACATCACGGTGTCGAGATCGGGGCTGACGTGAAGTCCATGCAGCACAACATCGTCGCCCGTGTTGACCACGGCCACGATGCGCGCCGGGTCGACGACGTCGACAAGACCGCTGAGGAAACGGGCCGCGCCCACCCCGCCCGCGAGGGCGACGACTGAGAAGGGCGCGCCGCGCTTGTCAACCATGGTGGCCGACGAGCCTACGGCGCGCCGGGTTCTACACGTGCACAGGCGACATGTCGGCGTAACGGTCGCCGGAAGCCGCGCCGGACGGTGCGGCCTCGGCGAGGCGCGCCAGGTCGTCGTCGCTCAAGACGATCTCGGCCGCGGCCACGTTCTCCTCGAGGTAGCGCCGGCGCTTGGTGCCCGGGATCGGAACGATGTCATTGCCCTGGTGCAACACCCAGGCAAGGGCCAGCTGCGCCGACGTGACGCCCTTCTCGTCGGCGATCTGGCGGACCCGATCGACGAGAGCAAGGTTCTTCTCAAAGTTCTCGCCCGAGAATCTGGGATTGCTACGACGGAAATCGCCGGGGTCGAGGCCGTCTGGGCTGCGGATCGCGCCCGACAAGAATCCTCGCCCCAACGGGGAGTAGGCGACAAAACCGATGCCAAGCTCTCGCGTGGTCGCGAGCACGCCATCGTCCTCAGGGTCCCTGGTCCACAGGGAGTACTCGGTTTGCACCGCAGTCACGGGATGGGTGGCGTGGGCACGACGGATGGTGTCGGGCGCGGCCTCGGAGATACCGAGGAACCTCACCTTGCCGGCCGCGACCAGCTCGCCCAGGGCACCCCAGGTGTCCTCGATCGGCGTCTCGGTGTCGACCCGGTGCTGGTAGTAGAGGTCAATCGTATCGACGCCCAGGCGACGAAGAGATCCCTCGCAAGCCTGGCGGACAACTTCCGGTCTGAGTGTGCGCTTAGAAGTGTGCCCCAGTACGCCTATCCCCCAACTTGTTTGATGGATGTTGCTTCTTTCCCGGCCACGGGACGCACAGGGCAACGACGGCGACGAGAGCAGCGCCGGCCAGAAGACGTCCGTCGTGTTCGGGATGGTTGCGGTAGCTGAACCGCACCAAGTGCCGACCCGGTGGGACAACGACTCCACGAAACAACCCGTCAGCCAGATAGACCTTCGTGCTCTTGCCGTCGAGCGTCGCCGACCAACCGTCGTCGAAGTTTCCGCTCACCCGTAGGAAGCCCCCGCTGGCGCCGTCGACGTCCCAGGTGTCGGTGTCCGTGCCGGAACCGCGGTTCGCGACGGTGCCCGGCCCACCAGTCACGGGGTGAGCCAGACCTACCACCGCGGCCGTCATCGTGGGCTGCCACGACGGCGACGCCACCCGATGCCACATCTGCTCGCTTGACACCGGCTCGGCGTCGGGCACCAAGAGCGCGGGGCCCGGCGACACCCGGGCATAGACCGATGGATCGCCGGCGGACAGGCGCGCGTACCCCTCGGGTACTGGCACGCTCGGCGCAGCAACGATCGTGCGGACGTCGAGGGCATCGAGCAACGGCGACGCCAACTCGGCGCCACTGGAGAGCGGCGGAGCGACGTTGAGGCTCAGCGCGTAGGAGCCGTAGTCGTCGACGATGCGAAGGTACCGGTCGACCTGCTTCGGAAACAGCGAGACGATCCCCTCCGCGTCGGCCACGCCGTATTCCGTCGCCAGATCAGGGGCGAAGGCCGAGAACTGCGCCTGCGCCCCGACCCGGATGACCCGACCACCCCGTTGGCGGGCCAGGGTTACGACCTCGTTGGCCGGATAGGCCGTGTCTTGTTTCACACGCGGGTACCAGCGGGTCGTGTTCAAACCGATCTCACCGACCAAACAGACCAGCGCCAAAGCGAGGGCGATCGCCGGATGACGCCGGATGACATTGAGCCCGACGACCAGGATCGCGATGGTCAAGAC
>JALZBN010000128.1 GCA_030947365.1 Actinomycetota bacterium | reverse complement strand
GGCGGTCCGCGCATCTTCTCCCGCAACCACGTCCAGAACAGCATGGCCACGGCTGCCCCTGACGCCAACGTGATGAAGATTCCGGCCCGCAGTGAGTCGCCGACCACCTCGGATCCGGCGCGCATCAGCAGTGGATAGGCCGGGAAGAAGGCGACCGACGACTGCTTGTCGAGGGAGCTACCCGGCTTGTAGAAGTAGCCGTCGTGTTCGGCGATGCGGTAGTACCAGCCTGCATCCCAGTGCACCCACGACTCGAACCACGGCTCTCCCGGAAACGGGTTCTCCCGAGCGTGGGGGCTCCACGGGAGCCACTGGATCGACAGGGTGGCGACGAGCCAGACCACGGCCGCGATCACGCCGAAGAAAAGCCCGGCGCGCCAGACCGGTAGGTCGCGGCACTGGGATTCCTGCGGGTCGCTCGGGTCGGTCGGGGCGGGTGGCGCGGACGCGGCTTGGTCGGACGCGGATTGTCTGGACAACATGGGCACTCCGGCGTGTTCTCCCCGCCTCGCGCGGCACGGCCGGCGCGTTTGACGCTACCACGGGCGACTCGCCGGACTCAGTCGCCGGCGGCCGCGCCGAGCACCGACTCTGCGTCGACGATCGAATACGCGTAGCCCTGCTCGGCGAGGAAGCGCTGGCGCTTGGCTGCGAACTCCTGGTCGTTGGTGTCGCGTGAGACGACAGCGTAGAAGTGGGCCTGGCGCCCGTCGCGCTTCGGCCGCAGGATGCGGCCCAGGCGCTGCGCTTCCTCCTGGCGGCTGCCGAAGGTGCCCGAGATCTGTATGGCGACACTGGCCTCGGGGAGGTCGATGGAGAAGTTGGCCACCTTCGACACCACCAGCACCGGCTCGACACCGGTGCGGAACGCCTCGTAGAGGCGCTGGCGCTCCTTGATGGGCGTTTTGCCGGTGATGATCGGCGCGCCGAGCCGCTCGGCGACGGCCTCCAGCTGGGAGATGTACTGGCCGATGACCAGGGTGGGCTCGCCCTGGGCCACCGCGCCCCGGCACAAGGCTTCGACTACGGCCAGCTTCGAGCGCGCCGTTGCGCCGACGCGGT
This sequence comes from Actinomycetota bacterium, assembly GCA_030947365.1. Lineage (GTDB taxonomy): Bacteria > Actinomycetota > Acidimicrobiia > Acidimicrobiales > AC-14 > JALZBN01. The sequence continues at coordinate 3,626 of JALZBN010000128.1, read as the reverse complement.
AACGCTCGTCGACCTCGGCAAGGGCGTAGGCCATGCGCTCTTCGTCGGCGAGGGTGACACGCACCTCGGTGCAATTGGCAGGGGCGATCCAGCCCTGGGCCTCGATGTCGCGCCACGGCGCGTCGTAGCGCTTGGGGCCGATGAGGCTGAAGACGTCGCCCTCCCGCCCGTCTTCGCGCACCAAAGTAGCCGTGAGCCCGAGCCGCCGCCGGCTCTGGATGTCGGCCGCCATGCGAAACACCGGCGCAGGCAACAGGTGCACCTCGTCGTAGACGATGAGGCCCCAATCTTCGGCGGACAGCACCTCGAGGTGAGGATGAAGTCCGCCCCGCTTGGTGATGAGGATCTGGTAGGTGGCGATGGTCACCGGCCGCACGTCTTTGCGCTCACCGGAGTACTCGCCGACCTCGTCTTCTGTGAGGCTGGTGGTGGCCAGCAACTCGGCGCGCCACTGGCGCGCCGAGACGGTGTTGGTGACGAGGATCAAGGTGCGCGCGCCGGCGCGCGCCATGGCCGCGGTGCCTACCAGCGTCTTCCCCGCGCCACACGGCAGCACGACGACCCCGCTGCCGGCGGCCGAGAAGGCGTCGACCGCCTCCTGCTGGTACGGGCGCAACGCCATCCCGGTGTCAGCCGCGGCGAGCAGGTCGATCTTGTGCGGAGTGCCGTCGGCGTAGCCGGCCTTGTCGGCCGCGGGCCAGCCGACTTTGAGCAGCGCCTGCTTGAGCCGGCCGCGCTCCTCGCGAGGCACCGACACGGTGTCGTCGTCGATGCGAGGCCCGACGAGCTTGAGTATGGCCGGCGTTCGCAGCAGCTCCTCCAACACGGCGGCGTCGGCCGAACGCATGACCAGCCCGTGCACGACGTCGAACTCCAGGGTGATGCGTCCGTAGCGCGCCATGAGATCGGCGATGTCGACCAGGAGCGCCTGGGGCACGTCGTAGCGAGACCACTTCAGCAGGGCGTCGATCACCTGCTCGGCGTCATGGCCGGCGGCGCTGGCGTTCCACAGGCCGAGGGCGGTGAGTCGGTAGGTGTGGATGTGCTCGGGCGACCGCTCGAGCTCGGCGAAGGGCGCGATGGCGGCGCGGCACTGGCCCGCGTCGGGATGATCAGTCTCCAGCAGCAGCGTGCGATCGGATTGGATGATGAGAGGACCGGCGACGTCGCTCACTCGAGTCGCTCTTCCTCGGCCTCGGTGAGAATGCGCGCCCATCGCACTCGCTCCAACCGGAACGTCTCGATGTCGTTGCTCGGGAAGCTCACTGCCTTCACCTCTCCGTCGGATATCTCGAACGGGGCCAGATTGAGCTGCCGCTCAGAACCGTCGCTGCCGTAGCCGACGCGCACCAACCAGTCGGCCTCGCTGGCCAGGTGAAGCAGGTACCGGATGCGGGCGGCACTCTTGGCGATCTCGCTCGGACGGGGGATGTAGTCGTCGTACTCGTCGTAGTCGACCGCGAACTCGTCGAACTCGTCGAACTCGTCGAAGACCTCATCCGGTGCTGGCTCGGTCGGAACCGGCGCGCTCCGGAGCTTGGCCACCACCTCCTTCAGCTCCTTGCTGCCACCAAGGGGCGGGCGCGCCGCGCGCCGGTCGAAGGGCACAAAGCGAAGGTCGGCCCGCAGTGGCTCGGGCCGGCTCAGCACCAGGGCGCCGTCGGCCGACTCTCGCGCCGGCAGGTAACCCGCGGCGCGCAGGCTTTCGAGCACGACCCCGGGCGAGGCATCGGAAACGAGCACCGTGGGGGCGATCGATCGTAGGCCCAGGCGCGCCGTCGGCTTCGAACGCAACACGTCGGCGACGAGCGAGGCGTCGTCGCACCGCACATAGCAGGTGGCGTTGCCCACCCGCACGTGTCCGACGCGCCGACCGATATCGCTCACCATGTAGGTGAGCGGCTGGGGCACGCCGCGCGTCGAATGGCGTTGGAGGAAGGCCTGCACGTCGTCGATGCTGCGCCCGGCGTCGAAGACTCGGCGTAACGACTGCTCGCTGAACCGGTGCACGCTGGCGGCGCCGGTGGACTCCACGTCGGCCATGAGATCGAGCTCGGTGCGCACCGCCGGCGCGAGCGCGCCGGTAGCCACCGCGGTCAGGTCGGCTTGGAGTACAAACTCGGAGGTCACCTTCGGCGCATAGCGGGAGATCGCGGCGGTGGCGTCGTCGAACCGGCCTTCGATGACAGCGCGCCCGGCCTCCGTCAGCATGCCGCCCACGATGACACCGAGCAGCTCGGCCTCGGTCAACACCCAGGCGACGAGCATTTCCGGGGTGGCCGGTCCGCCGGCCCATGCCGCCGGAGCCTCCCAGACGGCGCGGGAGACGAGGGAGGAGAGCTCGACCACTCCCCCGGCCTCGCCAACGAGCCGGAGCACAAGGTTGCGGCGAACGGTCGCCGACGACTCACCACCTCGCACCAGCATCGGCGGTATGGCCTTCTGGCTGTGGTCGATGGCGCCGGCCACGCTGAGGTGACTGTGCGACCTCAGCCATTCGGAGACCAACACGGCCCAGCGACTGGGCCCTTCGAGCGCCAGCCATTCGTCGTAGGACGGCAGCGGAAGGGCGACGTCGCTGCTCCTGTCGAACCCGGCCAGGCCGGCGATGGCGGCGAGCTCGATGACCTTGGCCACCTCGACCTCGGGCCGGTCGAGGGCCTTGGCGGCGCGCCGGACGTCGCGCACCCCGATGCCCCCCGCCTTCAGCATCTTGGGTGGCGCCGTTGCCCAGTCGTCGAGCGTCTTCACGATGTCGTCGACAAGACGGATGGCGACGGCCGCCCCTGCCGCATCGTCACGACCGTGGTCATCACCGTTCGACGCCGGTGCCGCCTGCAGAGCCAGCGCCGGTGGGCGAGGCTCAAACTCGGGGAAGAGGAAGCCACCGCGCAATGCCATTCCCACCTCACCCGGCATGACCACGGTTGACCAGTCGGATGGCACTGCGAGGCCCCGGTTCACCAGCCAGCCGGCGGGTGTGCTGTCGCTCGAACCGCGGTACGCGCCGTGAGCCATCTGCACCGGATTGTCAGCCAGGCGTCGGGCCAGCTCAAGGACACCAGGCGGAGCTTCGTCGAGGAGACGCACCACACAGCCCGGCGCAGCCAGCGCGCGGGCAATCGCATCCGCGGTCTCCGTCGTCGACTTCGCGGGCACGACCCCGAGATGGGCGGCGATGCGGGCCAGGTCTCCGACGAGTGCCGTTTTGAGCAGGGCACGTGCAGGAGGCCCCAGGCCAGCCGGGTTGCGAATCTGGTGAAGGCCGGTGTTGACGACGAGGCTGTCGTCGTCATCTCCGTCGTCGGGAACCACGAGGGCGAGGTCGCGCAGACGGGCCAAAGGGCGCTCGAGATCGGATGGGTCGACGTTGGGCCCGATGACGGCCGCCAGCCGCGCCGGCGCGTGAGGCGGAGGAATGACCAACACCGCCTCGAGCACCTGCTGGCAAACGCGATCGAGGGTGCGCCACGCGGCCATGGCGCTGGCGGGCATCACGGCGCGGATGGCGAGGGCCCGGAAATCGGATGGAGGCGGCGCGGCGAGGTCTGGCCGAGCCCCGAGCAGGGCCACCAGCTTGTCGTCGTCGAAGGTGGCGAGCGCCTTGGTAACGGGCACGCTTCCTA
>JALZBN010000127.1 GCA_030947365.1 Actinomycetota bacterium | reverse complement strand
CGCCGAGGTGGGGCAGATACCAGCCGACGACGGCGATGCCGGCGGCGTGGGCCCGCTGCACGAAGGCGGAGAGGATCTCCGGGTGCACCAGGTCGCCCGGCGACGCCGGGTCTTCGGGACGCGCCGCCTGGAGGTACAGCGTCTTGACGCCGACCGCGGCCATACGCGAAACCGAGGCCGGCGTCACGGTTGGGTTGCCGCCGGTGTGGTCGGGGTCCCAGTCGAACACGTCGACCCAGGTGCCCAGGCCGGCGTAGACGGAGCCGCTGTCGTTGCGGGCAGCACTCGGCGCCGGCGCGCTGTCATTGGCTGCAGCCGCGGCTTTGGCCGGTGCCGCGGGAGCGGGCGCGCCAGTTGTCGGCGGGGCTGCCGTCGTCGCCGGAGCCTCGGTCGTCTGCACCTGGATCACGAGCGGATCCGGTGGACGCTGGGGGAGCATGGTCACCACCGCTGCCGGCGCGCGAGAACCGTCGGATTGCCGAGCGACGACCACTCCCGTGCCGGCGACGACGAGCAGTGCGGCCAGAAGGGCGATCGGCAACGTCAGGCGGCGATTCACGCCCGGATCTCCACCGGCACACCGAGGGGGAGGCTCTGGGCCAGCTTGGTGATGCCTTCGTTGCTCATCCGGATGCAGCCGTGGCTCGCGTCGTGTCCGATGCTGGAAGGGTCGTTGGTGCCGTGAATGCCGATCATGCCGTCACCCCCGGCGAAGTCGACGAGCACGTCGGAGAACCCCGACAGTCCGTACGCGTACGGGCCGTATGGGCCGTTGACGATGGGCTGCCCCAACTTGTCGACGGGCTGCTTCAGCTGGGCCGTGTAATAGAGACCGCCGGGAGTTGGGGTGTCGGTCGTGCCGACTCCGATGGGTTCCTGGTCGAAGACGTCGTCGCCCTTCCACACGGTGATCTGGTGGGCGCCCATCTCCACGAGGATCCGGAAGGTGTGCGTGGCCAGGTCGACGTCGGCAGGACGGATCCACCCCGTGGAACCGTTGGGCCGTACGGGAAGGTAGACGTTGAGCCAGTCGGGACGCTGCTCCTTGACGAGGAAGACAAGGGGGTCGCCGCCGGGGCCGGGATTGTCCATCGTGCGCGCCGGCGCGGGTTGGTCGGGAGCGTCGAAAACGGTCACCGACGGCACCTTGGCCTGGGCCACGACGCTTGTGTGCGGCGGGACTGTGGTGGTCGTGCTCGCGGCGGGGCGGCCGTCGGTGGGGCGCGTGGTCGCTGACGAGGTGCGCTGGGCACCGGAGCCGCCGGACCCGCACCCTGCCAAGACGAAGCCGAGGGCCACGAGGGTGGCCAGGCGGAAACGCACGGGGAAAGGCTACCGGCCCACAGCTACACTGGGACTTCAGCAGAGGGGGTGCTCGGCGTGGTCGAAATAGACGGGATTTTCGGGCTCCTGCTGCTGGCGTTGTGGATCTACTGCATCTTCGATGTGATCACCACCGACGAGTCGCTGATCCGCAACTTGCCGAAGCTGCTGTGGCTCATGATCGTCGTGGTTCTGCCCGACATCGGCTCGATCATTTGGCTCGTTGCCGGGCGCCCGCACGGCGCCAGCTTCCGACCGGGAGACACCAGCTACGGCGCGCCGGCGCGCCGCGCCGTCGGGCCCGAAGACCGCGCCGATTTCACCCCGCTGTCCCGCGAGCGCGACGAGCGAGATCGCGCCGAGCTGCGAGTGAGGGAAGAGCAGCTGCGGCGGCGCGAGGAAGAAGTGCGCCGGCGCGAGCTGGCGGCCGGGATTGGTGACGAAGATCCGCCACCCCCGACGCCGCCCTCGGACAGCTAGCGGCTAGCCCTCGGCGTCGCTGCCCTCAGCGCGCCGGGAGAGCCACCGTTTGAGCCCATCGGCGTTGGCGTGGATGCCGTTCAGGGTCTCCATGCGCCGGCGCGCCTCCTCGTCGACGCCAGCCATGTCGTCGCCGTACGCGCCGGCGAGCGCGCCCTCCACATCGCCGCCGCGCCGCCATCCGGCCTCCGCCACCGCTGCCCAGCCACGAAGCACCCCTTCGGCCTCCTCAAGTGCCGCGCTCGGCGCGCCGGGCATCAGCCCGTAGTGGGCCAAGGCGAGCGCCTGGGGGCTGCGGTCGGCGAAGCGGTGCAGGGAGGAGACGGCGAGGTCGAGGTCGAAGTCGGGCGGGGGCGTCGCCGGGCGCAGGACGCCCACGTCGGGCAGGCGCACACCGACCGCGTCGCCGACAAAGAGGATCCCGCTCTCAGAGTCGTGCAACCCGAGGTGGTGCTTGGCGTGGCCCGGTGAGTCGACCGCGGTGAGGGTGCGCGTCGGGCTCACTCGAATCTCTTCACCATCGCCGAGCACCTTGATCCTGTCGGCCGGCGTGGGCTCCAACCGTCCGTAGAGGCTGTCGAGGAGATCGCCGTAGACCTGACCCGCGGAGGCGACGAGGCGGCTCGGGTCGGCGAGGTGCGGCGCGCCCTTCTCGTGGACATAGATGGTTGCCTTCGGAAATGCCTTGGCCACATCGCCGACCCCCCCGGCGTGGTCGAGGTGGATGTGCGTGACCACGACAGCGGCGAGGTCGTTCGCGCCGAGGTTTCGCGCCGCAAGTCCACTCAGCAACGACGGCACCGACGACTGGCTGCCGGTCTCCACCAGCACGGGGTCGGGACCCTCGATGAGATAGCCGGCGGTGACCCGTTCCCAGCCGCCGAGGAGGGTGTCGATCTGCACGACACCTGGCCCGATGTCGAGCCCGAGCCTCATGGCGCGCAGCCTATCCGGGCGTTTCACCTGCGGTTTTGCCGGGTACCCCTGTCGCAGACATCACATTCCGTGATGCATCAGAGGAGGAGAAATCGTGGGTGCCCTGGTGTTGTTCCTGGTTCTCACCCTGCTCTTGTTCGGCCTCGGTTTCGCCATCAAGGTGCTGTGGTGGGTTGCGCTGGTGCTCCTGGTGATCTGGCTGATCGGCCTCGTCGCCCGTGGGCCCGAACGCCGCTGGTACCGCTGGTAGCGCTAGAGCGAGGTCTCCGCGGCAGTACCCGCTGCGGCCTTTAGGTCGTGGCTGATGCCCATGGAACAGAACTTGGGTCCGCACATCGAGCAGAAATGGGCGCCCTTGGCTGCGTCGGCGGGGAGCGTCTCGTCGTGGTACTTGCGCGCCGTCTCCGGGTCGAGCGACAAGTCGAACTGGTCTTCCCACCGGAAGTCGAAGCGAGCCCGGGAGAGGGCGTCGTCCCACGCCTGCGCGCCGGGGTGGCCCTTGGCCAGGTCGGCGGCGTGGGCCGCGATCTTGTAGGCGATAACGCCTTCCTTCACGTCGGCGCGGTCGGGCAGGCCCAGGTGCTCTTTCGGTGTCACGTAACAAAGCATCGCTGTGCCGTACCACCCGATCATGGCCGCGCCGATCGCGGAGGTGATGTGGTCGTAGCCCGGCGCGATGTCGGTGGTGAGCGGCCCGAGTGTGTAGAACGGCGCCTCGTGGCACAGCTCTAGCTGGAGGTCCATGTTCTCGCGAATCTTGTGCATCGGCACGTGGCCGGGACCCTCGATCATCACCTGCACATCGTGGGCCCACGCCACCTTGGTGAGCTCACCGAGCGTGGCCAACTCGGCCAGCTGGGCCTGGTCATTGGCGTCGGCGATGGAGCCGGGGCGCAGGCCGTCACCGAGTGAGAAGGCCACGTCGTAGGCGGCCATGATCTCGCACAACTCCTCGAAGTGCTCGTAGAGAAAGCTCTCGGTGTGATGGGCCAGGCACCACGCGGCCATGATCGAACCGCCCCGGCTGACGATGCCGGTCACCCGGTTGGTGGTCATCGGGACATACGCGAGACGCACGCCCGCGTGCACGGTGAAGTAGTCGACGCCCTGCTCGGCCTGCTCGATGATCGTGTCTCGGTAGACGTCCCAGGTGAGCTCCGCGGATTGGCCGTCGACCTTCTCGAGGGCCTGGTAGATCGGCACCGTGCCGATCGGCACCGGCGAGTTGCGAATGATCCACTCTCGGGTGGTGTGGATGTCGGCGCCGGTCGAGAGATCCATCACCGTGTCGGCGCCCCAGCGGGTGGCCCACGACAGCTTGTCGACCTCCTCTTGGATCGACGAGGTCACGGCCGAGTTGCCGATGTTGGCGTTGATCTTCACCAAGAACTTCGACCCGATGGCCATGGGCTCGGACTCGGGATGGTTGGCGTTGGCCGGGATGATGGCCCGGCCGCGGGCGACTTCGGCGCGCACGAACTCCGGCTCCAAGCCTTCACGGAGGGCCACGAACTCCATCTCCGGGGTGATGTCGCCGCGCTTGGCGTAGTGCATCTGGGTGACGTTGCGCCCGGCCTTCGCCTTCAACGGATCGTGGTCTGCAGTGCGGACGAACGCGCCGCCGTCGGTGCCGCGCCGGACCGCGGCGCGCCCGTCGTCGCGTAGCTGGGTCGACCGGCCCTCGTAATGCTCGACGTCGTCGCGCCCGAGGATCCAGTCGCGCCGCAGCGGCGGCAGGCCCTTGTCGGGGTCACTCCCCGGACCGCTCGTGTCGTAGAGCCGCAGCGTCTCGCCGTTGGTGAGGCTGATCTCTGTAGCCGGTACCCGCACCCCGCTGGGACCCTCGACGTGGACCTTCTGGCGGTTCGACATTCACGCACTCCCTTCGCCGGCATTACCCGGTGGGTTCGACGGTCGGCGGATACCCGCCCTCTCAGCCCGGCGCGTGCCGAGCTCCCGTGCCC
>JALZBN010000126.1 GCA_030947365.1 Actinomycetota bacterium | reverse complement strand
CGATATATCGTCTCGATATATCGGCAACACCGAAGTCGACCGAATTTGAAGGGACAACGTGCTCGAGCTCGCGATCCTCGGATTGCTGAAGGAACAGGATCTTCACGGCTACGAGCTGAAGAAGCGCCTCACCGACGCCCTCGGGCCCTTGTCGAGCGTGTCGTTCGGATCGCTCTACCCCGCGCTGGCGCGCCTGGAAGCAGCCGCCGCGGTCGAGGCGGTCGTCACCGACGAGGCTGCATCGGAGCCGGCGCCGGCGGTGCCGATGACCGGATCGATCACCGGTGAAGTGGCAGCCTTTCGCAACCGGCGCGCCGCCACCCGCAAGACGGGAACCCGTTCGTCTCGAGGACGCAAGGTCTACCGGGTCACGCCGGCCGGTGAGCGGCTGTTCGAGGAGCTGCTCGAGGCCGACTCCACGAGCGGCGACGACGACCGGGCCTTCAACCTCCGACTCGCGTTCTGCCGTCACCTCCCCCCCGATGCCCGCATCGGGCTCTTCGAGCGCCGGCGGGCCCAGCTCGTCGAGCGTCTGGCCAAGACCCGCAGCGGCCGCGCCCGGCGCGCCCGCATGGATTCGTACACGCAATCGCTGATCGATCACGGAACCGAAGCCACCGAGCGAGACATCTCGTGGCTCGATTCGTTGATCGCCACCGAAAGGAAGGCTTCCCGCCCATGAGCACCGCGCCCAAGAACCACCAGATCCGCGTCGCCCTCGCCGGAGTCGGCAACTGCGCCAGCTCCCTCGTCCAAGGCATCGAGTACTACCGAGATGCCGATCCCACTGACACCGTCCCCGGCTTGATGCACGTGGCCCTCGGTGGCTACCACGTCGGCGATGTCGAGGTGGTTGCCGCCTTTGATGTCGACGCGGCCAAGGTCGGACTCGACGTGGGCAAGGCGATCTTCTCCGGTCAGAACAACACCATCCGCTTTGCCGCCGTCGGCGAGCTCGGCGTCACCGTCCAGCGGGGCCCCACGTTCGACGGGCTTGGCAAGTACTACCGCCAAACGGTCGAGGAATCGCCGGCGACGCCGGTCGACATCGCCGACGCGCTGCGGGCCGCCAAGGCCGACGTGCTCGTCGCCTACCTCCCGGTGGGTTCCGAAGAGGCCCAGAAGCACTACGCCCAAGCGTGTCTCGACACCGGCGTGGCGTTCGTCAACGCCATCCCCGTGTTCATCGCTTCCGACCCCGAATGGGCGGCCCGGTTCACCGAAGCAGGGGTGCCCATCGTCGGTGACGACATCAAGAGCCAGGTCGGCGCCACCATCGTGCATCGAATCCTGGCCCGACTCTTCGAAGAGCGGGGGCTCGTTCTCGACCGCACCTACCAGCTCAACGTCGGTGGCAACATGGACTTCAAGAACATGCTCGAACGCGAGCGGCTCGAGTCCAAGAAGATCAGCAAGACCCAAGCCGTCACCAGCCAGATCGACAACGGCATCGCCGCCGACGACGTCCACATCGGCCCGAGCGACCACGTGCCGTGGCTCGAAGATCGCAAATGGGCCTACGTGCGCCTCGAAGGCCGCAACTTCGGCGACGTACCGCTCAATCTCGAGCTCAAACTGGAGGTCTGGGACTCCCCCAACTCGGCCGGCGTCATCATTGATGCCATCCGCTGCGCCAAGGTCGCCCTCGACCGCGGCATCGGCGGCCCCCTGCTGGCGCCGTCGGCCTACTTCATGAAGTCGCCGCCGGTGCAGTACCACGACGACGAGGCCCGCCGGATGCTCGAGGAGTTCATCGCCGGGCCTTCGCGCTGAGTGTGACCCCTCTCGCCGCGGCCACGTGGAACCGGGTGCCGGTCGGACCCGACGAGGCCGTCGACGTGCGCTACGGCCCCGACATCCAGACCGAGACCGAGCTGCGGCTTCTCGGAACCGTCACCGACAAGCGGGTGCTCGAGTTGGGTTGCGGCACCGGGAGGTGCTCGGTCGCGTTCGCGACCCAGGGCGCCCACACAATCGCCATCGACTTCTCGCCCGAGCACCTGGGCGGGGCGCGCCGGCTCAGCGAACGGGAGGGCGTCAAGGTCGAGCTCCACGAGGGCGACCTCGCCGACCTGGCCTTTGTGCGCGCCGACAGCATCGACCTCGTGTTCTCGGCCTACGCCCTTAGCCTCGTCGACGACATCAACCGTGTCTTCCGCCAGGTGCACCGGGTACTCAAGGAGGGCGCGCCGTTCGTGTTCTCGGTGATGCATCCGGCGTCGGTGATGCTCGACGAGACCCCGGATCAGCCGCCGATCCTGCGCCGCTCCTACTTCGACCGATCGCGCATCGACTACGGCACCGACCGCCCGCCCTTCGCCGGCCACGTGCACACGATCGCCGACCTCTTCTCCGGTCTCAGCCGGGCCAGCTTTAGGGTCGACCTGCTTCTCGAACCCGAACCCCAGGGCCCACGCGGGTCGCGGTCACCCTGGCTTCCCCCCACGCTGATAGTCCGCGCCCGCAAGGAAGGCCTGTGACCCACCGCTAGCCAGTCCGCTAGCCACGGGCCGCCCACCACTCGTCCAAGCGCCGGTAGGCCTCGTCGTCGTCGAGGGGCCCTTCTTCGAGCCGCAGCTCGAGCAGGAACTTCCTGGCCTCCCCGACCTCCCGGCCGGGACCCATCCCGAGGTGCTGCATGATCTGGTTTCCGTCGAGGTCGGGACGGATACTGTCGAGCTCTTCCTTCTCGCGCAGGGCGGCGATGCGCTCCTCCAGCCTGTCCATGCGCTCGGCCAGGGCGCGGGCCTTGGCCTGGTTTCGCGTTGTGCAGTCGGCCCGGGTGAGGGCGTTGAGTCGCTCCAGCAGATGGCCGGCGTCGTTGGCGTAACGGCGCACGGCGCTGTCGGTCCAGCCCGTGCCGTACCCGTGGAACCGGAGGTGCAGCTCGACCAGGCGACGGACGTCGGCGATCTCGTTCGTGGGGTAGCGCAGGGCGCGCATCCGCTCGTCGGCCATCCGGGCGCCGACCACCTCGTGGTGGTGGAAGGTGACCCCGCCCGCGCCGAACGACCGGGTCTTCGGCTTACCGATGTCGTGGAGCAGCGCGGCGAGACGCAGGATCTTGTCGGGCGCGGTCGCGGTGGGGAGGTTGGCCCGCTCCACCACCGCGATGGTATGAGCAAGCACGTCCTTGTGCCGTTGAATCGGATCTTGCTCCAACGCCAGTGCGGGCAGTTCCGGAAGGAACTCTTCGGCCAGGCCGGTCTCGACGAGGAACCACAAGCCCGGCGCGGGCTCGCCCACGACGAGCAGCTTGTCGAGCTCGTCACGAATGCGTTCGGCCGAGACGATCTCGAGCCGAGGCTTGAGGGCTTTGACCGCGGCCACCAACTCGGGGTCGGGCACCAGGCCGTAGCCGGCGATGAAGCGCGCCGCCCTCAGCATGCGGAGGGGATCGTCGGAGAAGGACTCTTCCGGCGACAGCGGGGTGCGGAGCCGGCGCGCTCCGAGATCGGCGACACCGCCGAAGGGGTCGGCGAGCTCCATGCCGGGGAGCGCGAGCGCCATGGCGTTGACGGTGAAGTCGCGGCGCGCCAGGTCGGACTCGACCGCGTCAGAGAAGGCCACCTCGGGCTTGCGTGAATCGGGGACGTACGCCTCCGCCCGGTGGGTGGTGATCTCGTACGTGCGGCCGTCCTTGGACGCGCCGATCGTGCCGAACCTCTTTCCCTGGGTCCAGATGGCGTCGGCCCAGCCGGAGAGAATCGCCTCGATCTCGTCGGGCCGGGCGTCGGTGGTGAAGTCGAGATCGACCTCAGCCAGCGGTCGCCCCAAGATGGCGTCGCGCACGCTGCCACCCACCAGATACAGCCGCTTGCCAGCCGCGCCGAAGCGCGCCGCGACAGGGCCCAGTTCGTCGACCAACGGTTTGAGGCGATCCGGCAGCATCTCGGCGCGAAGGCTACCGGCGCGTGACCGGCCGGTATCCTCCCGAGGTGACCCTATGCCACTGAGCGACGCATGGCACTGAGCGACGCATGCCGCTGAGCGACGCCGTCGAGGTGATGGGCTCCGGCTCGGAGCGCCTGCGCGCCGGCACCTGGCGAGGCGACCAGCGAATTGCGTACCTCGCCCCGGTACCCAACGCGCCACCACCGTCGGCGTCGTTCGTGCGGCACTGCCTCCGCCAGCTCTCGGCCCAGGGCTATTCGAGCGTGGTCACCGCAGCCATCGCGCCCTCGGAGTCCCACGCGTTCATCGCCCTCGGGTTCGAAGAGCACGAGCGCCTTCGGCTTCTCACCCACGACCTCCACGCACTGCCTGCGCTCACCGCCGCGCCGGCGCCGCGCCAGGTGCACCTCGACGACTGGGGCGGAGTGCTGGCAGTCGACGCCGCGAGCTTTCCGCCCTTCTGGCAGCTCGACCAGGTCGGCCTTCGCCAGGCCGTCGCGGCCACTCCTGCCGCCCGCCTGCGCACCATCACCTCGCCCGAGTCGCCCGAGGTGGCCGGCTACGCCATCACCGGACGCGCCGGGCGGGAGGGCTACGTCCAACGTCTCGCGGTCCGGCCCGAGTACCAGGGTCGAGGTCTCGGGCGCGACCTGGCGCTCGACGGACTCCACTGGTTACGGCGACGGCGCGTCCGGCGGGCCATCGTCAACACCCAGACGGGCAACGAGGCCGCCCTGTCGTTCTACCGGCACCTCGGTTTCCGGTTCGCGCCGTCCGACCTGGTCGTCTTCCGGCGCAGTCTCATATGA
>JALZBN010000125.1 GCA_030947365.1 Actinomycetota bacterium | reverse complement strand
CCCAGGCGACGGCGGCCGATGCCCATGGGTAGAGGGGCGGATAGGTGAACGCGGCGAAGTCGACGGAGGGTGGTGGGTAGATCGACTGCCCGGCGAGCACCCGGCGCACGTGGTCGACCGAGCCCCCTTCCATCCACTGGAGCTCGTAGGGATGTCCGACCCGCAGGAGGGCAACAACCACATAGGTGAGGATCGCCGTCGCGCTAAGAGCGGCGACGATTCCCCATGCCAGGCGGGCCCATTTCATTGGCGGCTTTGGTGGCGGCGGCTTTGGTGGCGGCTTTGGTGGCGGCGAAGTCGTACCGCGACCAAGACGCCGGTGACGACCCATATCGCGGCCAGCACGACGACGAGCCCGGTGGCGTAGTTGTTCGGCAACCGGCTGGAGTTGAACGCCGCGAAGCGCCCGAATCCGCGAACCAGGGGATAGGAGTAGAGGACGACAGCCGCGCTGACGAACAGCCCCGCAGTGACGGGCGGCCGTACGCGCGCCGGCACGAGCTTGGTGAGGCCGTAGCCGGCGGCGATTACGAGAGGCGCGAGCACGAGGTCGTGGACGAGATCGAGGCCGACCAAGAGTCGGAACAGCTGAGACGGGTTCGTGTCACGCGAGTGCATGAAGATGCCGCGAATCGCATACGTCATGACGAGCCAACCCAAGAGGGCGAGAGGCCAGAACAGCTTCGACCGCGGTCGCTCGTTTGTCACAGTCGCTCGTTTGTCACAGTCGCTCCTCGCCTCACAGCACCTCCACCCGGGTGACCCATTTGGTCTGGAGCACGCCGGGGCGGTTCGGCGCGATCAGGCGCGCCGGGTAGCCGTGGTCGACGTGCAGCACCTCGCCATTCAGGCGGAGGGCCAGCAGCGTGTCGGGGTCGTAGGCGTGGTTGGCGTCGACGATCGACGTCTTGTAGGTGCCCTGGCGTTCGAGTGAATGCACGCGCACCGGGCGACCGCGGATGCCGGCCTCGTTCAGCAAGCGTCCGAGCGGCACGCCCTCCCACTCGGCCGACGCGCTCCAACCCTCGACGCAGGCGATCGGTAGCCCGGCGCGTCGCTGGCTCATGGCCGCGAGCTGATCGAGTGACCACGACTGGGGCGTGCCGATGCCATGGCCGTCGAGGGTGAGCCGGTAGGCGGGATCGAGCGCGGCCGCCCGCACGTCGGCTTCACGCGCCGAGCGATTCACGGGAAGGCCCTGCGGCCCGACATCGGGTCGCCGGGGAGCCAGCACCGCGAGTGGGTTCAAGGGCCGGAGGGTCTGTCCGGCGACAACGACGACGAGCGTGGCCGACCCGGCCGCAGCCGCGCCGATCAGGCCCCGGCGCGTCAGGGCGCCTTCCTTGGGCGCCTCTGGCGGCGCGGGCTTGCGGGTGAACAGCACCTCGCGAGTCGTCGTCGCCTTGGCGCCTATATGCACGAGTAGGGCGCCGATCGTGAGCCAGGCGGCCCAGTAGTGCGCGGCCGGAAACGAAAAGCGCATCGGCGAGTACCAGTAGGCGATGTTGAGCACGCCAGTGAACAGCAGGAACAGGGATCCGCCCACCAGGGGAAGAAGGCTGAGCCGTTCAGCGGCTTGGACGACGGACTTGAAGGGCGGCCAGGCCCAGAACTTCGGGTAGACGGCCCAGAGCTTGGCTAGAAGCAGCGGGATCGACGCGATCCCGGTGACGACGTGGAGACCCTGGGTTACGCGGTACAGATTCACCGGACGCGCCGGCCACGAGAACCACGACTGCGGGTGCTGCAACAGGTGGGAGACCAAGCCGGTCAAGAAACAGATGGTGAAGCTCACGCCGAGCGCAGTACCGAGTATCGCCGCGACCCGTTCGTCGTGGAGCGCGCTGGTGAACTTCGGCCTGGGCAGGCTCATGACCGGTCGAGGCGAACGAACCAGCGGCCACCGGCCCGCCAGCACTCGATGATCGAGAGGCCCGCCGCCGTCGCGTCCTCGTCCACGGAATCCATGCCGACGATCGCCCATGGAAACCACGGTCCCGTGCCGTCGCCGGATTCGACTCTCACGTCGAGCTGCTGTGAACGCACGCCCGGGGCCGCGACTTCGACGAGCGCTCGACCACCGGGTCGTAGGAGTGTGGCGATCCTCGTCAACAACGCGACCGGGTCGCCACCGATGCCCACGTTGCCGTCGACGAGAAGCGCCGACCCCCAGCGGCCCGTGCCTGGAAGCCGGTCGAAGACAGAACGGTGAAGCACGAGGGCACCACGGAGGTGGGCCATGTCGACGGCGGCAGGCGTGATGTCGACGCCGAGCGCCATGACTCCTCGACGGCCGAGCGCGACCACGTGGCGGCCGGGACCACAACCGACGTCGAGCACCGGTCCCGAAGCTCGATCGAGAAGCGCATCCTCGTCAGGTCCGGGGGCACGGGCCCACCGGGCCACGTCGAGGGTGAGCGTCTCGCCAGCGCGCGTCCGCAGGCACGGCGTTGCACTTTCGTAGAGAAGGGTCATCCGGGCACGCGTACGGCTATTCGATGAAAGGCGGTGGCGAACCGGGTGCGCGGCGCGCAGGTGGCGACAGCGGTCGCGGTCTCGAAGTCGTCGACATCGACGAGGTTGGGAAGCACCACCGTGCGCAAGCCGAGGGAGTCGAGGCGGGCGATCTGCGCCGCACCAGTTGTGGGGAGGCTCATCGGTACGCCGAGAAAGACGCGGTGATCTGGGCGACGGAGTCCGATTGCCCACCAGCCGCCGTCGTCGGCGCCGCCGATCACGGCGTCGGTTCCGGCGCGCAGGAGGCTCTCGGCGGCTCCGCTCAGCAGCTGCGGGGTTACCTGCGGCGTGTCCATGCCGACGAGCACGGCGGGTCCGACGACGTCGGAGAACGCGCCGGTCAACCGGTCGGCAAGCCCTCCTTCGCGCTGGGCGATGATCTCGAACGCCACCGGAACGTTTGGCGGTGGGCGGCCATCGAGCACCAGCACCCGGCGCGCCGCGGGCGTTGCGGCGACCGCGTCGAGGGTGTCGGCCAGCGCGGCTGCGGCGAGGCGGGCCGCCTCTTCGTAGGAGCACGGCGGGCAGAGCCTCGTCTTTACCCGTCCTGCCACCGGTGCTTTGGCCAGGACGATCAGCGTCACGGGAATGGTCAACGGAGCACCGCGCTCATGTCCCTGACGGTGCGGATGGTGCCACCGACGGTGCCCGTCACCTTCGATCGTCCGGTGCGCGCCGCGTAGGAGACCGGGACCTCGTCGATGCGCCAGCCCGCCGACACCGCCTTCACGACCATCTCGAGCGGCCACCCGAAACGACGGTCTCGAAGGTCGAGGGCAAGCAGCGCCTCACGGCGCGCGGCGCGCATCGGTCCGAGGTCGCGAAGCGGCGGGCCGCCATTGCGCCGCACGCGCCGGGCCAGGTACCGGTTGGCCACCCTCGCGTGCAGCGGCCACGCTCCCCGCTCGGGGGTGCGGCTCCCGAGGACGAGATCGGCCCGGCCGTCCACGACGGGTGCCACTAACCGTGGCAACTCCGCCGGATCCAGCGAACCGTCTGCGTCGAGAAAGCACACGATGTCGGCGGTGGCTGCCGCGAGCCCGGCGAAGCACGCGGCCCCAAACCCGCGCCGGGGTTCGTGCACGACGGTGGCGCCGAGCCGGCGCGCGATGTCGGCCGATTCGTCGGTGGACCCGTTGTCGGCGACGATGACGGCGTAGTTCGGCGGGATGCGATCGAGCACCCAGGCCAGGGCCTCAGCCTCGTCCAACACCGGCAGGACAACGTCAACGGTGGTCACCGGCGCAGCGTAGGGAACCGCGTGCCCGGTTGGAACGGTTCTCTGCTTACGATTCGCTGAACTCCGGCGCGCCTGCTGTTGCCAAGCGGTCAACTGTCCGTAGCCTGACTAAACGATGCCAACGCTCCCGTCTCCTACTGCGCCGGTCGCGGCTCCGGCACGGGTGCTCGTGGTCGACGACGACGAGACTGTCGCCGAGATCGTAAGCCGCTATCTCAGCCGCGAGGGCTTTGTGGTGGAGTCCGTCGGTGACGGCGCGGAAGCGTTGGCATCGGCAACGATCTCGCCGCCCGACGTCGTCGTACTCGACCTCATGCTGCCGGGTCTCGACGGGCTCGAAGTGTGCCGGCGCTTGCGAGAACTCGCGCCCATACCCGTGATCATGTTGACGGCTCGCGGCGAGGAGAGCGACAGGGTGATGGGCCTCGACCTCGGCGCGGACGACTATGTCACGAAGCCCTTCTCGCCGCGCGAGCTGACGGCGCGGGTGA
Source organism: Actinomycetota bacterium (assembly GCA_030947365.1). Classification (GTDB taxonomy): domain Bacteria; phylum Actinomycetota; class Acidimicrobiia; order Acidimicrobiales; family AC-14; genus JALZBN01. The sequence goes on along the minus strand of JALZBN010000125.1, from coordinate 473 downwards.
AGTCCGTGTTGCGGCGCGCCCAGGGGCCGCTGGCGGCGAGTCTGGAGGGGCCAAGTGTGCTGACTGCCGGAGATCTCGAAGTTGAGGTGCCGGCGCGAGAGGCCCGGGTCGGCGGCCGGATCGTCAATCTGACCCAGCGGGAGTTCGAACTGCTCGTGTTTCTCATGCGTCACCCTCGCCAGGCCTTCACTCGGGAGAGTCTGTTGAAGGAAGTGTGGGGCTACAGCTACGGCGACACCTCGACCGTCACGGTGCACGTGCGCCGGCTGCGGGAGAAGATCGAGATCGACCCGTCGAGACCCGAGCGCATCCAGACGGTGTGGGGCCTCGGCTACCGCTTCGAGCTGTGACCACCATCCGCTCTGCACTATCCATGCCCCGCCGGGTGGTCATCCTTACCGCCGCCTGTGGATTGTTCGCGACCGCGGTTATCTCGGCCTTGGTCGGCATGGACACGCAAGACGCCCTGAGTC
>JALZBN010000124.1 GCA_030947365.1 Actinomycetota bacterium | reverse complement strand
CCACAACTGAGCGAGTTCAACGTCCATGACGACTGCACCGAGGTTCTCCCGGGAAGATCGCCAGGATCTCGTCGATACCGGTCACCGACGGCGATCGGATCGCCTGAATGCCGCGCTCATGGGCGGCCTCGCCGAGCTCTTGTGTGAAAGCGTGGTCCGGCCGCACGAGGTCGGTCGGATCAATAGCGACTGCTGACAAGGCCGCCGCGGCGGTCAGGTCGAGAACGCCAGTGAGCTCTGCGGTGACCGACCAGAGTTCCCTGGGCAGGAGATCCTCGACCTGAATGCTCTGGCGTTCGGCCTGTCGCGCCAACTCGGTGACAACGCACCGCTTGGTCAAACAGAGGTAGACGACCGGGAGACTCTTCGGAGGATTGAACCGGCCGCCGAAGCGCCGGGCTCCTTCACCGCTTCTCGGGTCGAACCCAGGGGCCCTGATTTCGGTAGCCGGCAGCAGGGAGCGCGACCAGGTCGACGCCATTCAGCCTGGTCGGCTCGAAGGTTGCCATTTCATCCAGTCACGCCCTCAGCCAAGGCGAGGAGCAGATCGACGACTCGTTGGTAGTCGCCGGCGGCCACCAGATCGAGGGGCTTCTCGTAATTCAGGTCGGGGTTGGGCGATCGAAGCCAGAGCCGAGCGGCATCGTCGTGAAGCACTCGACGCAGAAGGTCGACGACGGCCTTGAGCTCGAGCAAGTCGGTGTGCCACCCGTGACCATCGACGCCGACGTCAGCATCGGCGTCTTCACGATCGAGGGCTTGCTCACCCACGACCTCGACACCACCCGGCAGCAAGCGATCTGCCAACGCCTGGCCGAGCAGTGGACGCGGACATTACCGCCGCCGCGCGAGGACTCAACGCTCGCTGATACATACACAAGAGCGACGACCAAGACGCGCAGCGGACTGCGAGGGGTCAGGGTCAGTCGGTCCAGTCGGTTGGAGCAACCAGGATCATCCAGAGGTGCCCGTCGGGGTCAGCGACTTGGGCAGCGAAGGCGCCCCACTCCCGCTGCGAGGGCTCGTACACGGTGGTTCCGCCGGCGGCGAGGGCGGCCTCGTAGCGCGCCCGCACAAAGTCTTTGTCGGGTGCGTAGATGGAGAGCACGCACTCATTGGCGCCTGATGGGGCCACGCGATCCTCGCCGGCGACCCAGCCGAACCCGCCGGTGGGGATCAGCATCAGGCTCACGCTCGACGCGAGCCGGAGCTGGAGCGGCTCGGGAACGCCGTCGTCGGCGAGCGGGCCGAAGGCCTCGAGCCCGAGCCCGTCGCGGTAGAAGGCGAGCGAGCGGCTTCTGTCGGCCGTGGCCAGGCTGATCGTGTGGTCCATGAAGGGTAACGACGACCGTCGGGAGGTGAACTCATCGACGACATCACGAGGACACCGCGCGTTGTGGCTGCCGTAGGTTGTCTCCGTGGACAACAAGTCGCGTGTGCAGCAGATCATGGGCGCGATGTCCCAGGGTCAGGTTGCTCCGCTGTTCAACGCGATGGCCGGGGATGTCACGTGGCGCTGGATGGGCGTCAGCCAGTGGTCGAGGGCGTTCGAGGGCAAGCAAGTCGTCTTGGACAAGCTGTTCGGGGGGAACGCAGAGACGCTTGATCCGTCGTCTCACGTCGAAGTTCGATGCATTCACGCTGACGGCGACGTCGTGGTGGTGGAGCACGCAGGACGCAACGAGCTTCCGGACGGGCGCCGCTATGACAACAACTACTGCTGGGTCATCCGGTTCGACGAGGGGTGGATCCAGGAAGTTCGGGAGTACATGGACACCCAGCTCGTCACCGAGACGTTCGGAGCCGACGGCAACACGTAGTTCTCGCCTCGGAGCTCCCCTGCGGGTTCGCCTGCGGACGCGACAGGCTTCGGGCTACGACCGTCGACGGTAGGTCGATGAAGCCGTCGATTGATCCAGTTCGCCGTCGGAGCGTTTGCGTTCGGGCGCGTAGTCAGTGCGCTTCGATGATTCCGATCGAGTTGCCGTCTGGGTCGACGACGACGGCTCTTCTCGCATTTTCGCTCTGCCGTTCGGTTGGACCACTCTCGATTCCGCGCTCGTGTCCACCGCCGTGGGTCACACCAACTTGGGGAGACGTACGGCTGTCTTACCTGGCGTGGCTGAGGTTCGCGGTCGGCCGAGGGCGAGATAGGCGAACCGATCAGTCAGATGCCAATTGTTGTGGCGTTGGGTGGACCATCGAGGACTCGTGGCGCGTATTCGAGCAGCTGGACGCGGCCGTCGAACGTACGGTTGCTGATCATGTCCAAAGCGACATCCGGATAGCCGTCGTAGATGCGCTCTCGACCGGTGCTGCCGGTGATGACCGGAAACACGCACACTCGGAAGCGGTCCACCAGCCCGGCGCGCAACAGCGAGCCGCACAGGGTCAGGCTGCCCATGGTGCGCATCGACACCGTGCCGTGGAACTTCATCTCCCGCACGGCGGCGACCGCGTCGCCGGACTCGAGCTGCGTGTTCGGCCACGACAGCGGCTCCTCGAGGGAGCTCGAGAACACGACCTTCGACAAGCCAGCGAGTCCCTCGGTTCCTGGCTCACCGTCCGCAGCGATATCCGACATAAGCCGGTACGTGTTCGCGCCCATCAGGACCAGCGCGCTGGCCGACGGGTCCGCCTCCAGCGAGGCGAGATATTCGGGTCCCGCGAGCCCCCAATAGCCCGGCCAGCCCTCGCCGGCACCGTAACCGTCAAGGGAGGTGATGAAGTCAACGAGTAGTTCTGGCATGAGTGCTTCTCCTTGTTCACTCGGGACGCAACGAGCTTCCAGACGGGCGCGGCTATGACAGCAACTACAGCTGGGTCTTCCGGTTCGACGAGGGGTACATCCAGGAAGTTCGGGAGTACATGGACACCCGAGCTCATCGACCAGGTTGCGGGCCATGAGCGACTGGACGAGCGTCGCGCTCCCCAGGATGGTCAGGTTCTCGTCCGACCGGGACGTGAGGTCAGGGATCGCGTCGGCGGCGTCGCCCTTGAGCAGGGTCGAGTTCATCCAGGGGAGCGGTATTTCGAGCGTGGTCGATGCCACGTACTTCTGTGCCTTGTTGAGGACATCGGTGAACGGGTTGTCGTCGGTCCGGTCGGTCCAGGATCGACGGAGGCTCTCGTAGATCCAGCGGCCGAAGACATGGCGCCGGCGCCATCGGCCATCCGGTTGCCCATGAACTCGCCCATGACCTGGTCGCTGTAGGGGACGGACCAGCCTCCATGGGTGAACCCGTCTCGCGCGTCCTCGTCCGCCGCGGCCGGTGCCTGCATCACCCCGTCGAGCGTCAGGTGGTTCACGACGACAACGGTCATTGGGGGCTGCTTTCGTCGTGGATGACCTTGTGGGCCTTGCGGTTGATGCGGTCGAACTCGTCCTGGGTGAGGTTGCCCCGCTTGCGCTGCAGGCGCGATAGGCGAATGGCGCTGATCGCGTGGCCCCTGTCGGGGATCGGGTAGTTCCCCGACTCCTTCCTCGCCTTGGCAGTGCGCGCCCTCTCGGGAAGGCCGAAGGCCCTCGCCGGCAGCTTGGCCCGCAGCTTCGCCGTGAGCTTGCTCATCCGAGACTCGTCCGACTCACGACGCTGCCGCCGACGGGAAGCGGTATCGGGTCTGGCTGAACGACGCACCCTTGCCGAACGCGAACGCGATCTCCGGAGCCACGCGGTACAGCAGCGAGTCCCCGGCGCGAATGGCGTCGTCGAGTCCGAACCAGGTGCCGTCGGGTTCGGTGAAGTCGCTCGGGTACTTCGCCGCGTAGGCGTCGGCGACGCGGCCGAGCTCGACCTTGTCGCGCACCTCTCGGGCCTGGCCTTCGACGACGACGTCGAGCCCGTCAAGGCCGTTGCGCCCGGTCGTGAGGATGCAGTGAGGGTTGTCGCCGAGGTTCTTGGCCTTGCGTTCAGGCGGGCTGGTGCAGAAGTACAAGGCATCGGCCGACCAGACCGCCAGCAGTGGAGTGACGTGGGGGCGTCCATCGGGGCGCACGGTCGACAGCCAGAACACCTTGGCGGCCTCGAGGTGTTCTCGTGTGCGCGCCCACTCGGTTGGAACCGCGTCGTCGCTGCTGAACGCGCTGAGCGGCCGGGCCTCGATCAGCTCGAGGGCGACGTGATCGCCGCTGTCGTCGAAGAGCCGCTGCCCGGTGCCCACGAGCGTGGGGTGCACGAACAGGCGGAGCTCGTCGAGCATCCCGTCACGGAGCAGGGACTGGACCAGCGTGGCGCTGCCGTTCACCAAGATGTTCTTGCCGGACTGGGCCTTCAAGGCGCGGAGCGAGGCCTCGACGTCGCCGTCGATGACGGTGGTGTTCTGCCATGCCGGCGACTCGAGCGTGGAGGACACGACGACCTTGGGCGTGTCGTTCATCCACCCCGCCATCGGGTCGTCCTCGACGGTCCGCTGCGGCCACGAGGCAGCGAACACCTCGTAGGTCCGCCGCCCGAGGAGCATCGTGTCGGCGGCCTCGGTCCCGGCGTTAACCGCCTCACCCATCTCGTCGTTGAACGCCACCCACTTCTCGGGCGACTCGACCACGCCATCCAACGACACGAACAACTGCGCAACGATCTTCCGCATGCTTGGGCTCCGAACCTCGAGACGCGCCGCTCGTTGCGGTGCCACGTTCCTACCCCGCAAGCGCAGAAACCACAACATACATTTCCGGAAATCAGATACGGTAATCGACGTACCGAGTGGAGCTTCCTCACGCACCA
>JALZBN010000015.1 GCA_030947365.1 Actinomycetota bacterium | reverse complement strand
GACCTGCATAGTGTCGGGGGCCAAGGGGTCTCCTGTTCTCGATGCGTCAGACACACCGAGTTCAGCGAGGCCCCGACCCGCGCGGGTGGACCCCTTATGACCCGCTCACTGGTCCACCATCCGTGTGTCGACAGCAGTGATGCTGTTGACGCATCCCTGGTGACCACCGGGCCATCGCCAAGCTCGCTTGCGGTTTGACCGCCAGGATGAGTTCTGCGAGGTCCGGTGGCCCAGGACGTGCCGACTGGCAATAGGGCTGAGCGCCCCAGAGCGCCGATCAGTGAGCGACCGGCAGACACGTCCCGTCACCACCGGGTGCATCCCCACTGGTGCTACAGCGAGGAGGCTGACATGAATGATTCCATCACCGGCTTCGCCGGCGTGGACTGGGCCATCGACGCGCACGCGGTGTGCGTCGTCGACGGCGAAGGAGGCGTAATCGTCGAGTTTGACGTGGCCCACACTGCCGAGGGGCTGGCCGAACTTTGCCGACGGGTACAGCGAGCCGGCGCGCGACGGGTCGCGATCGAACGACCCGACGGGCCCGTCGTCGACGCGGTGCTGGGCGCCGGCCTCGAGGTCGTGGTGGTGGCCAGCCGGTCGGTGAAGGCGCTGCGCGAACGTTATGGAACCTCGGGCAACAAGTCCGACCGCTCCGATGCTTACGTGCTCGCCGACTGCCTTCGCACCGACGGGCACCGCTGGCGGTCCCTGGAGCCCGACTCGCCGGCAACGGTCACCCTGCGCAGTCATGTGAGGGCCCGCAAGGATCTCGTCGAGACCCGCGTCGCAGTCGCCAACCAGCTCCGGGCCCACCTGCGCATCGTGTTCCCCGGCGCGGTCGGCCTGTTCACCGACATCGACAGCCCCATCTCGCTGCGCTTCCTTCAGCGGTTCCCGTCGGCCACGCGAGCTGCGTGGTTGTCCGAGAAGCGCCTCGGTGCCTGGCTGCGGGCCAACGGCTACTGCGGCGGGAAACCTGCAGCCGAGTTGCAAAGCCGCCTCGATGCCGCGCCGGCGGGCCTCGAAGGCGACGAGGGCAATGCCAGAGGCGCGATAACCCTGGCCTACGTCACCGTGATCAAGACCCTGCGCGCCCAGATCGACGAGCTCACCACCCGACTCGATGCGCTTCTCAACGCCCACCCCGACGCCGTGATCTTCCGATCCCTGCCCCGGTGTGCGACCGTGCGGGCCGCGACTCTGCTCGCTGAGATCGGCGACTGTCGAGCACGATTTCCCGACGCCGAGTCGCTCAGCTGCCTCGCCGGCATAGCTCCCTCGACCCGCACCAGCGGCCGGCATCGAGCCGTCACCTTCCGCTGGAGCAGCAACAAGAAACTCCGCGACGCGCTCTGTGACTTCGCCGGTGACAGCTGGCGAGGCAACGCCTGGGCCGAAGCTCGTTATCGAGAGCTCCGAGCCGCGCACAAGAGTCATCCCCACGCCGAACGCATCCTCGCTCGCAGCTGGGCTCACATCATCTGGCGCTGTTGGCAAGATCGAACCCCCTACGAGCCCGCCCGACACGGCGCCCACCAACGGCTCATGAACCACGCTGCTTGACATAGGGCTACTCATCCCACGCCTACGCGCAGGGCCGGCAGACGTCGCCGCCCGCCGGCGCGGATGTGGGTGTCGGAGAGGACGACGACGTGGGTCATCGAGGGCCGACAGTACGCTCGCATTCTCGTGGACCCGGTGGAGGCACTCGAACGCATCGCCTACCTGCTCGAGCGCAGCGGGGCGCCCACGTACAGGGTGCGGGCCTTCCGAACCGCGGCGACGGTGGCCCGCGACACCGAAACGGAGCAGCTCCGCAGCCTTGCGGCGCGCGGCCGCCTGCGTGATTTGCCAGGGATTGGTCAGACAACGGGCGAGATCATCGGAGAGGCCCTCGCCGGGGCAGAGCCTGCATATCTGACGAAGCTCGAGGCGGAGGTGACACCCGATTCTCCGGCGCAGCTCGAGCTGTCGGGGAGAGCGCTCGAGATTCGTGAAGCCATTCGCGGCGATTGCCACACCCACTCTGACTGGTCCGACGGCGGCAGCCCTATTGACGAGATGGCCCGCGCCGCGAAGGCGCTCGGCCACGACTACGTCGCCCTCACCGATCACTCTCCCCGGCTCAAGATCGCAAACGGGCTGTTGCCTGAGCGCTTGCGTGAGCAGCTCGACGTGGTCAAGCGTCTCAACGAGGAGTTGGCGCCATTCCGGATCCTCACCGGCATCGAGGTCGACATCCTCGACGACGGAAGCCTTGACCAAGAGGACGAGTTGCTGGAGCGTCTCGATGTCGTCGTAGCCAGCGTGCACTCAAAGCTCCGCATGGACGCGCCGGCGATGACCAAGCGGATGGTGGGCGCGGTGCGAAATCCCCGTGTCGACATCCTTGGGCACTGCACTGGGCGGCTCGTGCAAGGCGGACCGCGCGGGGCGGGGCGGGGAAGGTCGGACAAGCGGCCGGAGTCGGAGTTCGACCCGGATGCCGTGTTCGGCGCGTGCTTCGAGTTCGACACTGCGGTCGAGATCAACTCTCGTCCCGAGCGGCTCGACCCGCCGCTCCGGCTTCTCCGCATGGTTGTCGATGCCGGCTGCAAGGTGTCGATCGACACCGATGCTCACGCGCCGGGTCAGCTCGAATGGCAGAGGAACGGCTGCTCCCGCGCCGCCGAGTGCAACGTGCCTACTGCATCCATAGTCAACGCGTTGGACGCTGAGGCCCTTACCGCGTGGACCGCGAGTCACTCGTGACCATGCACCTTCCGGTCATGCCGCCGGTGAAGCCGATGCTCGCCAAACTGTCCCGAACTCTTCCGGTTGGCGACGACCTGATCTACGAGCCCAAATGGGATGGCTTCCGCTGCATCGTGTTCCGCGACGGCGACGAGGTTGAGTTGGGAAGCCGGAACGAGCGGCCACTCACCCGTTACTTCCCGGAGCTTGTCGAGCCGCTGAAGGCGCAACTGCCCGACCGCTGTGTCCTCGATGGCGAGATCGTGATTGCCACATCGGAAGGACTCGACTTCGAGGCGCTGCTTCAGCGTATCCATCCCGCGGCTTCGCGCATCCGCAAGCTCGCGGACGAGACGCCATCCTCGTTTGTGGCCTTCGACCTGCTGAGTGTGGACGACACCGATTCGCGTCAGAGTCCGTTCGTCGAGCGCCGGGCGGCCTTGGAGCGAGCTCTCGCCGGCGCGAGGTCACCCATTCATCTCACGCCCGCCACCGACGATCCTGAGGTGGCGACGACGTGGTTCGACCGGTTTGAGGGCGCGGGGCTCGACGGAGTGGTGGCCAAGCGGGTCGACCTGCCGTACAAGGAGAACGAACGCATCATGTTGAAGGTGAAGCACGAGCGCACCGCCGACTGCGTTGTCGCCGGCTTTCGCTGGCACAAGACCGGACCCATCGTCGGCTCGCTGTTGCTCGGGGTCTACGACGATGGTGGCACCCTGCATCACGTGGGGGTGGCGGCGTCGTTCAGCGTGGCCCGGCGCAAGGAGCTGGTCGACGAGCTGGCGCCGTATCGCGCCGGCGCGCAGGACGGTCACCCCTGGGCCGGCTGGATCGAGGCCATGGAAAACGCAGCCGATGGGGGCAGGCGGATGCCCGGCGGACAGAGCCGGTGGAACGCGGGCCGCGACCAATCGTGGGAGCCGCTGCGCCCTGAGCTGGTGGCCGAGGTGGCGTTCGACCACCTGCAGGGCGACAGGTTCCGCCACGCCACGCAGTTCCGGCGCTGGCGCACCGACCGCGACCCACCTTCCTGCACGTACGAGCAGTTCGAGGTGCCGGTGCCGGAGGAACTCGCGGTTGTGTTCGGCGCTTGATCGAGACCTGGCGCTTGTGCCGGTGATTCGATATCACCGTTCGTGGGAAGCATTCAACGGATAGGCATCCAAACGGGAAGCCGAGGAGATTGCGGTGAAGGCGTCCAATGTGGATAAATCGATCGCGCTTTCGTTGTCGCCGGGCCAGGCGCGGCGCGAGCTGCACGATCTGCTGGTTGGCGCCGGATGGTCTGGCGATGTCGACGGAGCCCTCTTGGCGTTTCATGAGGCCTTGATCAACGCTCACCAGCACGGCGGCGGCGCAACCCGGGCTCAAGCGGCGGTCGAGGGGTCGTTGCTTGTCGTGCAGATCTGGGATCAGGGTCCGGGCTTTGATGTTTCCGGCAAAGCGACATCGATACCCGAACCGATGGCCGAACGCGGCCGCGGGCTGTGGCTTATCAGCCGGGTCGCGTCTGAGTGGGAGATGCACCGGGACAAGACCGGCGTCTCGCTCATCCTGCGGTTCGACTCGACTGCCGCGGCATAGCACGCCGGTCCCTCGACCGGCGGCTACCGGCCGGCCTTGGTAGGTTGTGAACAACTCCGTTTGGGGTCACACGCACGGGAGACGGTGAGTTGGCCAAGTTGGGGGGTCGGAGCGGCGAGGAAGAAGACCTCCTCCAGCTCTACCTCAATGACATCGGCAAGCACGCCCTGTTGACGAGGGCCGAAGAGATCCGCCTCGGTGAGATGGCCAAGGCGGGCCGAACGGCGGCAACCGAGTTGGCGTGCGCCGGTGATCTGTCTGAGACGCGCCGGCGCGAGCTGGAGAAGGCAGTGCGCACCGGAAGTGACGCCACCCGGCGTTTCGTGCGGGCAAACCTGCGCCTTGTCGTCGCCATTGCCAAGAGGTATCAAACCTCCGGGCTTCCCCTCCTCGACCTCATCCAAGAAGGAAACTTCGGCTTGATGCATGCGGTCGAGCGGTTCGACCCGCTCCGAGGCTTCAAGTTCTCCACCTACGCGACCTGGTGGATTCGCCAGACCATCTCTCGTGGAATCGCCAATACCGGGCGCGCGATCCGGCTGCCCGTGCACGCCGGTGACCAGCTTTTGGCCATCAGGATGGCGGGTGCCGGTCTGGAGGTGACGCTTGGGCGCATACCGACACCAACGGAGTTGGCCCAGGCCACCAACCTCACACAGAAAAAGGTGCAGGAGCTTCTGCCCTACGCCGGTGAACCAGTGTCATTGTCCGAACACGTCCTCGATGGCGAGGTGGAACTCTCCGACACCGTCGAGGACGCCACTTCGCCGGCCCCCGACGAGGTCGTCTTGTCGGCGATGCTCCCCGCCCAGATCGCCCAACTGCTCTCGGTGCTCAACACCCGCGAGCGCGACGTTTTGTGTCTTCGCTATGGGCTCGACAGGGGCAAGCCCCGTACGCTCGAAGAGGTCAGCGTGTTCTTCGGGCTCACACGCGAGGGCGTGCGCCAGGTGGAGGTCAAGGCCATCTCAAAGCTGCGCCAGACCGCCACCGGGGCGACAAGGGACCTGCTCACCGCTTGACCTGACTCGCCGACCTCGCGGTCGCTTATGCCGGCCTCCGCGCCATGAGCAGCTTTAGCGTTGCCGAGCACACGACTGCGTCGCTCTGGTTCTTGATCTTTTGATCGACGACCACGATGCCGCCGTCGGTCGTCTCACGCGTGCCGGTGATCTCCAGCTCGGGGTGGATCGTGTCGCCGAGAAACGTCGGCGCGCTGAAGCGCACCTTGTCCATCCCGAGAAAGGCGATCACCCGCCCCGGTTCGAGGGGAACCAGGCCCACGCCGAACGACAGCACGAGGAGCCCGTGGGCTATGCGCTTGCCGAACATCGTGGTGGCGGCGTACTCCGCGTCGGTGTGGAGCGCGTAATGGTCGCCCGTTATTCCGGCGAAGCCGACGACGTGCGCCTCGGTGACGGTGACCGCTTTGCCGATGTGGCGCGCGCCGACATCAATGTCGTCGAACCAGTTGTCGAACACCTGCTAACGCTCGATCGGAGCCTTCACCAGGTTGCCCCACTCGGTCCACGAGCCGTCGTAGTTCCGCACGTTGGGGTAGCCGAGGAGGTTCTGGAGCACGAACCACGTGTGACTCGAACGCTCACCGATACGGCAGTAAACGATCACGTCGTCACTCTCGGAGAGCCCGACCTCCTTGGCGTAGATGCCCCGCAGGTCGTCGGCACTCTTGAAGGTGCCGTCGTCGTTGGCGGCGCGCTTCCAGGGCACGCTGGCCGCGCCGGGGATGTGACCGCCTCGCAGCGCGCCCTCCTGGGGATAGTCGGGCATGTGCAGCAGCTCGCCCGAGTATTCGCCCGGCGAGCGGACGTCGATGAGCCGACCCTGGGAGCCGATGTGCTCCTTGACGTCGTCGCGGTAGGCCCGGATGGGCGTGTCGTTGCGCTCGATGACGGGGTACTCGGCGGAGGGACGAGACGGAACGTCTGTCGTCGTCGGCCGTCCCTCTTCGATCCACTTGGCCCGCCCGCCGTTCACGAGGCGGACGTCGGGGTGACCGAACAGGCTGAACACCCAGAGGGCGTACGCGGCCCACCAGTTGAAGTTGTCGCCGTAGAACACGACGGTGTGGTCACGGCTGATGCCGTGCTTGGACATGAGGCGGGAGAAGCCTTCGCCATTGATGTAGTCACGGGTGATGGGGTCGTTGAGGTCGAGGTGCCAGTCGACCTTCACCGAACCCGGGATGTGGCCGGTGTCGTACAGCAGCACGTCTTCGTCGGACTCTACGACCACCACGTTTGGGTCGTTGAGATGGTCGGCCAGCCACTGGGTGGTGACGAGCTTCTCGGGGTGGGCGTACTGGGTTAGCTCCGGCGCGGAATCGGTCTCCACAGGCATGTTGGACCTCCTTGGTCTCAGTTCATCCAATCTATGCCCCAAAACCCGACCTGCCAAGTCGGAATTCCCGCCGCGCCGGCTGCTCGGAGGTGAGACAATCCGGCCATGTCCGCCGCTCCCCCCGAGCTTCAGCGCATCGTCGACCTGTTTGCCGGCGCGCCGAAGGAGCTGCGGGCGCAGGCGCTCCTCGAGTACTCGCGCAAAGTGCCGCCGCTGCCCGAGGCGTTGGCCGGGCACCGCGAGCTCATGGAGGCGGTGCCGGAGTGCCAGACGCCGTTCTTCCTCACCACCGATCTCGACGACGACGACCGTGTGACGCTGCATTTCGACGTGCCACCCGAGTCGCCGACGACACGGGGTTTTGCGGGCATCCTCTACAGCGGACTGAACGGCGCGACGGCCGAGACCGTGCTCAATACCCCCAACGACTTCTACATGAAGATGGGACTGGCCGAGGTGATCTCCTCGCTCCGGCTGCGGGGCATGAACGCCATTCTCGGGCGGCTCAAGCGCCAGGTGAGTGACAAGCTCGCCGCTCGCGACCTGGAGTAGTAAGCCGCCAACAAGCATGGGAGTGATTGCTCCTAGAATGTCTACTCATGCGGATGCGCGTCGAGGATCTGGCCCGCGAGGCGGACTCGTCCGTCGACACCATCCGTTACTACCAGAAGCAACGCCTGCTCCCACCACCTGAGCGCGACGGCCGGCTGGCCTGGTACACCGAAGAGCACCTCGACCGAATCAGTCGCATCCGCGACCTGCAGCGGCGAGGCTTCACGTTGGCCGTTATCCGTCGGTTCCTTTCGGGCGAGCTCGATTCGGCCGACGAACCGTTGGCGGCCGCGGTGGCCGGTGCTGAGGGGATCGACGAGGAGGAGTATTTCGGGATCGACGAGCTGGCGGTGCGCTCGCAGGTGCCTCGCCCGGTGCTCGACTCGTTGGTACGTGAGGATCTGCTCGTGCCGCGCGTGCACGATGGTGAATTGCGGTTCACCGCCGCCGACGTCGAGCTTGTTGCCAACGGGCTGCGTCTTCTCGAAGCGGGCCTGCCCATGCCGGAATTGCTCGACTTGGCGCGCCACCACCATGCCGTTACGCGGGAGGTCGCCGCGAAGGCGGTGGAGTTGTTCGACGTGCACGTCCGCCAGCCGCTCCGGGCGACAGATCTTTCCGAGTCTGAGCGCGCCGACCGGATGGTGGATGCGTTCCGGGTTCTGCTGCCTGCAGTGACGAGCCTCGTGGCCCACCACTTCCGGCGGATCCTCCTCGAGGTCGCCCAGGAACACCTGGAGTCCGTCGGTGAGCCGGTCGAGATCGCGGCGGCCCGCACGGAGAGTGAGCGAGGCCTGGAAAGGGCGAAGGCGCGATGACCGAGACCGTTCTGCCCCAGGGCACCGACAAGGTGCGAGCCGTCGATCGCATGTTTGACGCCATCGCGCCGAGGTACGACCTTCTTAATCGCATCCTTACGTTCGGCATGGACGTCCGCTGGCGCAAGCTGGCGGTGCGCTCCCTCGGTCTGGCAACGGAGTCGGTGATTCTCGACATCGGCTGTGGCACCGGCGACCTTTGCCGTGTGCTCAGCGCTGGTGGGTACCGCGCCGTCGGCATCGACCGTTCTGCGGGCATGCTCGCGGGCGCCAAAGGGCCGCGATCTGGTGGCGCTGCGCTCGTGCGCGGTGACGGAACGTGTCTGGCTGTCGCCGACGACTCGGTCGACGGAATCGTCTCGGGGTTCACCCTCCGCAACCTCGTCTCGCTGGTCCCGTTCCTCGACGAGTGCGCCCGCGCCGTTCGGCCCGGGGGCCGGATCGCATTGCTCGAAGTGTCCACCCCGGGTCACCCCGCGCTGCGCGCCGGCCATGCCGCGTACTTCGGCCACGTGGTGCCGTTCGTCGGCGGCCTTCTCTCCGACCGGGCCGCCTACAGCTATCTGCCTCAGTCGGTCGCCTACCTACCGGGCGACGACGAGCTCGTTGCCATGATCGCCGCTGCCGGCTTTCCCGACGCGCGGCGCCAAGCCCTGTCGGCCGGCATCGCCCAGCTCATCATCGGCACTCGGGCGCAGGCGTGACCGAGACGGTCGGAACGGCGACTGAGCTCGTCAGCCACACCCGGGTCTTGTCGGTGGGGCCCGATCCCCTGGCCGTGCTCGACGCGGAGGGCTTCGGATGGTTTCACGACGGCCGCGAGATCGCGACGTCTGGAATTGCCGCGCGTATCCGGGTCGACGGCGCGCCGGGCCGCTTCGAGCGCGCCGCCGCCCACGTCACGGAGCTTTTGGGATCGATCGAGGCCCACGACCCATTAGGGCTGCCGGGCACCGGTCCCGTAGCCGTTGGGGCACTGCCATTTGCCGACGGCGTGGAGGGCGAGCTGATCGTGCCGGCGGTTGTCGTGGGCCGCACCCGCGCCGGCCTGGCGTGGATCACCGAGACGAGCGGTGGGTTTGCCACTGGGACAGATGACTGGCCCCGAAACGAGGTCACCTCGTCGCCCCCACGTGCCGCCGTCCATGACGCCCACATCCAATGGGATGGCGCGGTCACAGAGGCGCTTCAGCGAATCCGCGCCGGGTTGTTGCAGAAAGTGGTCTTGGCCCGTGAGGTGGTTGTCGAAGGTGACGCGCCGTTCGACAGGACCGCGCTCTTGGCGCGGCTCCGAGAATCGAACCCGTCGTGCTTCACGTTTGCCGCGGGTCCGTTCGTGGGCTCGAGTCCTGAGTTGCTGGCGCGCCGGCGCGGCAACCGGGTCGTCTCCCGACCCATGGCCGGCTCGGCCGGGCGCGCCGCCACCGCGGCTGGCGACGAGCGGTTGATGGCCGACCTGCTCGCTTCGAACAAGGAGTTGGCCGAGCACGCCGTTGTCGTCGAAGCCGTGCGCGCCGCCCTCGAGCCAGTGTGTAGTGAGGTCTTCGGCCGGGGTACGCCCGAAGTCGTCCAGCTGAGCACCGTCGTTCATCTGGCCACCACGGTGGGTGGATGGCTTCGCTGTCCGGCGCCGTCAGCACTCGCAGTCGCAGGGCTGCTTCATCCGACGCCCGCAGTTGCCGGCGCGCCGCGTGGCCGCGCGCTCGACACCCTTGCCGAACTCGAGTCCTTCGACAGGGGCCAGTACGGCGGTCCGGTGGGATGGGTTGATGCGCGGGGCGACGGTGATTGGGCGGTGGCCTTGCGCTGTGCGGAGTTGAACGGGTCGACGGCGCGCCTGGTGGCCGGCGCAGGCATCGTCGCCGGTTCGAATCCCGACGATGAGTGGGACGAGACCGAGGCCAAGTTGCAGACAATGCTCCGGGCTCTCGCCGGCGCCTGATCGCGCGTGCGCGTGAGGGTGCTGTCGGCGGAGGCGGCACAGCTCCTCGCATCGAGTGAGTTGGTCGACACCCACATCGAGTCGTTCGTTTGGACCCGGGTCATCGGCTACGACCTCAACGAACGGCATGGCCGTGGGCCACTCGGCGGATGGTTCTTCTCCCAGTGCGACCTGCCCCGGATGCTGGACGCGGGCATGACGGGCGCCGTCTTCAGCATCGCGACGAACCCGTTTCGCCGGCGCGCGCGACGACCGGGCACGCTCGTGCGCAACGTTCACCGGCTGCGCGCCGCGCTCGAGTCCAACCCGCGGGCCGCCGTCGTGAAGGACATGGACGGGTATCGGCGCGCCCGGAGCGACGGGAAGCTGGCATGCTTCCTCGCCGTCCAGGGCGGCAACGCGATCGGTAGCCCCCAGGACTTAGAGGCGATTCCCGACGACATGATCTCGCGTATCACCCTGGTTCATCTGAGCCGCTCGTCTTTGGGATCGTCGAGCGCGCCCGGTGGCCGCGGTTCAGCCGGACTGACGGCGCTCGGACGGGAGTGCGTCGAGGCGATGAATGCGCGGCGCATCGTGGTCGATCTCGCCCACATCAGCCGTCGCGGCTTCTGGGGTGCGCTCGACGTCCACGACCGGTCGCAGCCCGTGATCGTCTCCCACTCCGGTGTTTGCGCGATGCATGAGTCGTGGCGCAACGTCGACGACGCTCAGATCAAGGCGATCGCGAAACTTGGCGGGATCGTCGGCGTGATGTTCCACACCGGCTTTCTTGGAGAGTCGTTGATTGCCGGACGCGCCGAGGCCGTTGTCCGTCACCTCGAGCACGTGATCCGTGTCGGGGGTGAGGACACCGCCGCTATCGGCAGCGACTGGGACGGCCTTATCGTCCCGCCCCGCGACATGCGCACGGTTCTGCAGCTGCCGCTCCTCGTGCAGCTCATGCTCGACCGGGGCCTTACACCGGCGACAGTACGCAAGGTGCTCGGCGCGAACTATCTCCGGGTGATGCAAGCGGTGCGTCCCGGCGCGCCGTTCACGGGAAAGATCCCGGAGTAGTAGCCGCCGCGACCGCGTCCCAGACCTTCTGGTGTCGCATGACGTTGTCGGCCCGGTCGGTGGGAACGACGATCACCCGGACGCCGCCCTCCTCGAGCGCCAAGTCCACCGCGGGCATGAGCTCGGCCGCGCTCCCCACCCGACCGGCGCCGAGGCTATGGACGCTCGCCAATGCCACCAGGTCGACGTGGTGCGGGGTGCCGAAAAGGGTCTCAAAGTGCTCCGGCAACTGGGCCTGGGGGAGAAAGGAAAAGACTCCTCCACCGGCGTTGTCGAGCACTACGAAGACAGCGTCGAGGTTGCGGCGACCGGCATCGAGGAGCGCGCCAGCGTCGTGGAGGAAGGCGAGGTCGCCGGTGAGGGCCACGACCGGACCGTCGGCGACCGACGCGGCGCCGAGCGTGGTCGAGACGAACCCGTCGATGCCATTCACACCCCTGTTGGCGAGCACGCGCAGTCCGCGCCGGGCACGGGCGAAGCCTTCGACATCGCGCACCGGCATGCTGGATCCGACGACAAGCGTGGCACCATCGTCAAGGCTGGCGAACAGATCACGGGCCACCCGTCCCTCGAATGGCGCGTCCCAGGAGTCGAGGAGCCCGTCGATCGCATTGCGGGCTGCCGTCTCGGCAGCCAGCCACGCCGTGAGCCATCCCTTATCGGGCACCGGTGCGCCAGCCAGGCGGTCGGCTGCCGCGT
>JALZBN010000123.1 GCA_030947365.1 Actinomycetota bacterium | reverse complement strand
GCTCTGTAACGGTCGCCGGATCCTGCCACTCAGACGACGACCCCCACACGTGGTCGAGGAGCTGCTCGCGCGAGAAGACCTGGCGCGGCGATGACGCGAGGAAAACGAGGAGATCGAACTCCTTGTGGGTGGTCTCGACAGCGTTGCCCTCGACGATCACCTCTCGGGATCCGACGTCGACAACCAAGCCGTCAAACTCGAGACGCGGCGATGTTGGTGCAGGGCGGGCCCGGCGCAGCACCGTCGATATGCGCGCCACGATCTCCGCGGGCGAGAACGGCTTCACCACGTAGTCGTCGGCTCCGAGCTTGAGACCGAGGACGCGCTCGCTCTCGTCGCCGAGACCGGTGAGCAAAATGACGGGCACGTCGCTCTGGCGCCGGAGCCGGGTTAAGACGTCGAGGCCGTCCTCAGCGGGCATGACACGGTCGAGAAGGACCAGATCGGGAGTCCTCTCGGTGATCGTCACGAGTGCCGAGGCTCCGTCGGCGGCCTCGCACACGTCGTAACCCTCCATCTGCAGGTAACGGCTGAGCAGCACGCGGATGGACTCCTCGTCGTCGACGACGAGAACGAGGGGCCGACGAGAATTGTTCGCTGTAGGCACTGCCCGCAAGGGTACGCAAGCCGTCACCGCGGTCTGGCATCATGCTGCCCACCGTGGCCTCGGCAGAATCCACCCGCCGTGAACAGGAGCAATTCCAACTTGCCTTCGAGCACGCTCCGATCGGCATGGCGCTGGTCAGCCCCGCGGGTCGTTTCACGAAGGTGAACGCGGCGATGTGCCGCATCACCGGATACTCCGAGCCCGAGCTCTTGGCCCGCTCGATCGCCGAGATCACACACCCCGACGACGTCGCTGACGGCGCGGCGCGGGTACAGAAGCTCTTGAGCGGGGCCATCGGCGAGTATCAGGCCGAGAAGCGCTACATCCGTCCTGACGGTTCCGTCGTCACCGCAATCGTGAGTCGCTCATTGTTACGCGACGACGCCGGAAATCCCGAACAGCTCGTTAGTCACGTGATCGACATCACCGAACAGAAGAGGATGGAGCAGGAGCTGGCCAGGTCCAACGCCGACCTCGCCGATTTTGCCTACCTCGCGGCCCACGACCTGAAGTCGCCATTGCAAGCGATCTTCGGTTTCGCGACGTTGCTGAGCGACGCTCAGCACATGCAGCTCGATGACCGCGCCCGGGAGTGCGTGGGCTGGATCCTCGACGGCGCGGCGCGCATGAATGCCCTCATCGACGACCTTCTTGCCTTCTGCCGGGTGAACATTGGCGACCCCGTCATGGTCGAGGTCGACCTCGACGAGGTCGTCCGGGCGGTGATGGCTGAGATCAAAGCTGGGCCCGACGCGATCGTGACTGCAGCCGATGCTCCGAAGCTCATCGGCGACCCCGTCCAGTTTCATGAGCTCCTCTTGAACCTTGTCTCGAATGCAATCAAGTTCATCGACGAGGGCGTGACTCCAAGGGTGCACATATCGGCTGCCCGGGTTCCTGAGGGCTGGCAGCTCAGTGTCGCCGACAACGGCATCGGGATCGAGCCCGCGCAACGGGGCCGGATCTTCGGAATGTTCAACCGGCTCCACTCCCGCGAGCGCTACCCGGGTACCGGCATCGGCCTTGCCATCTGCGAGCGCATCGTCGAACGACGCGGCGGCACGATATGGGTCGAAGAGATTCCCAGTGGCGGAACTCGCTTCTGCTTCACGGTTCCCGACGCCGTCCTCTGAGCGCGCCCTTTTAGGTCGTCGGAGTTGGGTGGAAGTTGGGCCGCCATCGCGTCCCCCATGAGAACCGAGGCCGAACCTAGATCAGTGAACGCATTGCGCGAGCCGCTCCCGGTGCTGTCGCTCCTGGCTGCCATCCTCGTTGGCACCATCTTGTTGGTCAGGGGGATACTCGGCCACCGCCTCGTTCTCGCCAGTTCACGCCATCTTCGGCTGAAGGCCGACACGATCTTGGATCGGGTTGCCGACGGCATCATCGTCACCGACAGCGCCGGCAGCGTTCTGCAGTGCAACCCGGCGGGGGAGCGTCTCATTGGATCGAGGTCTCCTGTCGGGCTCAGTTGCGCGCGAGCGGTCGGGCTACGAACAGCCGACGGGCCTCTCGACTGCTCCAAGGGCTGTGCGCTCCTAGGGCTCGGGGATCGTGGCGACAGCGGTGCCGGACGCGAGGTATGGCGACAGCGCCCGGACGGCCGCCGGCAGTCGCTTCTTGTCAGCGTCTCGGTCGTCGGGGATAGAAGGAACCGGATGGCCGAGGTCGTCCATTCCTTGCGAGACATCAGCCGGCTCAAGGAGGCCGACGAGGCCAAGACCCTCTTTCTGGCCACCGCGTCGCACGAGCTCAAGACGCCCCTGACAGTCATCAGCGGCTTTACCGACGCCATGCTTGCCTTTCCCGACATGTCCAAAGGCCAGCGCGAGGAGGCCTTGGCGTCGGTTCACACCCGAGCGTTGGAGCTCGGCGGCATCATCGAGCGACTTCTTCTCTCCAGCACGATCGAAGCCGGTCGCGCCGAGATACGCCAGCGCCAGCTCGCTGTCGTGCCGCTTCTGCGACAGCGCGGAGACGCCGTGCAGACGGCGACCGCACGCCCGATCTTGACGGAGTTGCGCGACGACGGGCTTGTCGTGGGCGCCGATCCGCTGGCCCTAGGAACCGTGCTCGACCATTTGCTCGAGAACGCGGTCAAGTACTCCGAGGGAGGATTCGTGGTTCTGCGGGCCGAAGCCTCCGGTGACGGGGTGGCGATATCGGTCACCGACAGTGGCATCGGCATGGATGACGAGCAGGCGGCCCGCTGCTTCGACAAGTTCTGGCAGGCCGAATCCACCGACGTTCGGCGCTTCGGAGGGACCGGAATCGGGCTGTACATCGTGAAGTCGCTGGTGACCGCCATGGGCGGGACGATCACCTTGCAGAGCGCGCCGGACCGCGGGAGTCGCTTCACTGTCTGGTTGCCCGCGGCAGTGCCGGCTCGCGCCGACGCCACCGGCACCGAGGTCATCGGCGTTCTATCGAACTCGGCCAGGCCGTGAGCGTCTAATGAGCGCCAAGGCGATGGTCGTCGACGATGCGCCCGACATCCGGCGGCTGCTCGATCTGGTGCTCTCGATGGCCGGCTACAGCGTGGTGGAGGCGGCCAGTGGCGTTGACGCGGTGCGGCTGCTGCGCGACGACCCGCTCCCAGACGTCGTGCTCCTCGACGTCCAGATGCCAGACCTCGACGGCTGGGAGACGCTGGAGCGCGTGCGCGCCGACCCTCGCACGGCGCGTCTGCCCGTCATCCTGTGCACCGTGAAGGGAATGGCACAGGACAACCTCCGGGCCTGGAGCCAGGGATGCGACGGCTTCGTGACCAAGCCCGTCGACCTCACCGACCTCGTGGCCCAGGTCGAGCGGGTGTTGGCCCTCGACGACAGCGGCCGCGCCGCCCTGCGAGCGCGGCGGGTGAGGGAACTGTCCGGCCGGGACGGTTGAGAAACCACTTGCGCTCCGACCCATCGGCGAGGGATGATCACACTGTTGTAATTACAATCGTGGTATAGCAGCCAACAGGCGGCACGTAACGGAGGCGGCACTATGGAAAGCCCATCGATCATCGGTCAGCTCGTCGAGCGCCGTGGGCACCGGTTCGACCAAGGCGACCGTACCTGGCAGGGCCAGGCCAACTGTCTCGGCGTCGACCCCGACCTGTTCTTTCCAGAGCGGGGGGCGTCGACCCGGGAGGCGAAGGCGGTCTGCCGGGGCTGCGTGGTGCGCGAAGACTGCCTCGAGTACGCCCTCGTCAACGGCGAGAAGTTCGGCATCTGGGGCGGTCTCAGCGAGCGCGAACGGCGCCGTATCCGTCGCCAGCGCACCCTGGCGCGCCAGGGCATCGCCTCCGCCTAATAGGGATCGACCTACCGCGCCGCGAGGTGCGATTCGATCGTGCGCGCCGCGCCGAGATCGAGCTCGCTCCACCGGCTCTCCGCAACCTCGCCGAGCACCGCGGCAGGCAGTAGACCGACAAGCTCGGCGCGCTCGACTGGCGCCAGGGCGGCGACGGCGTCGTAGGCGGCTGCGGGCCCGAACGCGATCGGGTCGACGAGGTTCATCGAGACCTGGCCTTGACCGCCTACGTCGAGGCCGAGGGCCCGCACCGCCGGCCCGCGTACCTGGGTGGCCACCCGGCGCGCCTCGGCGATGCCCACCCGGCGCGCCAGCCACACGTTGTAGGCGACGAGCACGGGCCGGGCTCCCACGGAGATGGCGCCGGCCGTGGGGTGCGGCACCGCGGGGCCGGTGTCGGGAGACATTTCATCGAAGGCTTGCTTGCGCACGTTAGGGAGGGATCGGTCGGGGCCGTAGACAAAGCACGGAACGCCGAGCTCGTCACCCGCCCACGTCGCGAATCTGTCGCGCGCGCCGACGGCATCCGTCATGGTCGCCCCGTCGAGGGGGACGAACGGCACCACGTCGACCGCGCCGAGCCGGGGATGAGCACCTGTGTGACGCCGGATGTCGACGAGGGTCAGGGCCAAGGCGGTCACGGTGCGAACCGAACCTTCGAGCTGTTCGTCGCCCGCCATGGTCAGCACCGATCGGTTATGGGCGCTGTCTGTGTGCACATCGAGCACGTAAGGCCCGGCGGCACCGGTGAGGACGTCGATGACCGCCTGGTCCCGTCCCTCGCTCACGTTCAGCACGCACTCCAACACGGCCGCCAAACTAACGGGCATGCACATTGGGCT
>JALZBN010000122.1 GCA_030947365.1 Actinomycetota bacterium | reverse complement strand
GGCCCCAAGAACCGCACCACGTAAGGCCTCGCGAACGAGTTCTGAGTCCCGTCAGCTACCGCCGCGGTGCCTGGAGGGTCACGAGGTCATAGTCGAGCCCGCTCACCAACCCGACCCGGCTCTGTGGGAAGCAGGCCAGAAGGGCTGGTACGCACCGCCTTGGTCGGGCCCTGCACGGCGTGCTCCAGGCCGTCGACCTGACTACCGGCGAGGGCGTTGCTCGACCGCCGCCGCCCAGGCGCGGTCGAGGGCGTGCCCGGCCGGGAGGCGATCGTCGCCGCGCTGGCCCGCTCCGCCCTGCGGTCGGATGTCGTGCGGCGGGCCGCGGCCAGGCCGCACTGGCGGGAGGTGTACCTCGGCTGCCCACTGGGCGAGGGAGTCCTCGAAGGCTTCGTCGATCTCCTGTATGCGGACGGACTCGTGGCGGCAGGAGCTGACCTCGACGCCAAGGTCGACCGCTACAAGGTCCAGCTGGCGGCCTACGCGTATGCAGTAGGTCAGGTGGTAGGCGAACCTATGGTTCGTGCCGTCCTGCTCTTCCTCGGCCCCTCAGGTGCGGTGGAGCGCGAGGTCGATGTGTTGTCAGTCGACATCCACGCGCTCGCCCGAGAACTCACGTGACGTCAACCAGTGGCGGCGCTGCGAGGACGGATGTCCTCGTCGGATCAGGCGGCGGTAACTGTGACGTCCAAGCGGAGTCCAACGGCTGCGGCGTACCGCGCGAGGTTGGGAAAGGGCGCGTCCACGGCGTTGTTCTCTACTGCTTCCACCTCATCGAGGCTGAGGCCAGAGCGGATCGCAACCTCCTCGACGCTGAGGCCGATCTCTTCCCGGCGCACCCAGAGCGACGTCGTCACGCGAACCACCTCCGCGAGCTGGTCGAGACGCGCCCGGTACCCGGGTTCGTTCTCCTCTTCCGCAGCGACCTCAACCTCCAGGTCGTCGAGCTCGGAATCGCTCCCCATTTCCCAGATTGTAGCGCCCCTCATGAAGTTCGGGCCCGGCGGCGCCAGTCGTTGAGGCGCCGTTCGGCCAGTAGAAGCTCAGTCGATGGGGTCTTGGTAGTTTTCTTCTCGAAGGCCGTCACGGCGAGGAGCACCTGACTCATGCCCCCCTCGGTCGCGAAGAGCACCCGCCACGCGCGGCTGGCACGGGCAGCGCGTACCTCGTACACGTCGCCGCGCAGATGACGTGCTCCGGCGACACCCTCGACGCGGACGACCTGCATGGCCGCGCGCACTGCGTCGCGATCCCGGTCGTCGAGCCCGTCGAGGAACTTCTTGGCCGGTGTCGCACCCGTCTCCGTTCGGTAGTACCGCCACCGTCTCGTAACCGGACCTGCCGAGGAACTCGTCACTCAGCGTCGCGTTTCGACGGCGCCGGTATCCGGCAGCGGCGGTACCCGGCCACAAAGACACGAGCGTCCGCCGGAGTGTCCCGCGGCGCGCGGCGCTCTCCGCCCCAACCAAGGGGCGGCTCCATTGCGGCACGACCACGTAGACCCAAAGTTGGCGTCGGTAGATCTCCTCTCCGCCCCAGCCAAGGGGCGGCCCATTGCGGCAGTCGAAAAGATATTCGGATAAAGATCCCGCTAAACTGTCCCCCAACGCTATATGCCACCCGTAGCACCGCAGGTCTCAGAGGGCATCCCGGTGGTCGGAGGGCCAGTTGGGCTGGAACATATGCCATTGCTCCGGGGCGCGCCGGATGAGGCGCTCGAGCTCGTAGGCCAGCAACTGGGTCAGGGCGACGGCGTCTTCCTTGAGGGTGCCCTGGCGCTCGAACTCGAGAGGGGGGCGCACCACTGCTCGATGTCCTTTGCCGTCGAAGTAGACGGCAGTAGGAAGTAGCGGTGAGCTCTCTCGAAGGGCGAGTGCTGCCGGGCCGCCCGGCAAAAGGGTGCGTTCGCCGAAGAATTCCACCTCCACTCCCCTGCCGTCGATGTCGCGATCGCAGAGAAGGGCGACGACACCATTGGCCCGTAACGTACGCACGACGGCGGTCCCGGCTCTCGAGTCGAGCGGCACGACGGTGAGCCCGGCATTGCGCCGGAGAGCCACAAACCAGTCGAACACCTCCTTGGGCTCGAGCACCTCGGCCACGACGGTCAGGGGGAAGCCCTGGTCGACCAGCCACGCGCCGCCAATGTCCCAACCGCCGACATGAGGGATGGCGAGCACCGCGCCGTGGCCGCTGGCCTGGGCGGCCTCGATGTTCTCCTGGCCCTCGATGGAGAAGTCGGCGCCGATCTCCTCTTCGCTCATCGACCCGAGTCGCAGCGATTCCAGCCAGTAGCGGGCGTAGGAGACGAACGCGCCGCGCGCCGCGCCGGGCGCGCCGGCGCGGCGCATGTTGCGCGCCACGAGCGCGCGGTCGCCACCGAGGGAAAACAGATACGCGCCGGTGCCACCCAACCGCGCCAGCGGCAAGACCGCGTCGGCCGGCAGACGCGCCGCCGCCCAAGCTCCGGCGCGATAGAGGTGGTAGGAGTTCGCCAGGGTGGCTACGGACCGGTGCGAGACCGGCGGCTGGTTCTCGAGCGGCCGTCGGGGTTGCGTGCCGCCCGCCAGCGGGCGATCTCACGGTCGCCGCCTGGCCGGTAGCGCCCGGGCGGACGGCGCGCCCTCCATCGGGCGAGAAGGGGCTCGGCTTCGGCGGCGCGCCCAGGGGTCGCTTGGCGCCACACCATCACGAATCGCTGGCCGGCAGTGATGAGGGTAAGGCCAAGCATGAGCCAAAGCACAGGAATCAGTACGACACTGAAGGCCAAGCCGATGCCGACGACAATCATCCGCTCGGCGCGCTCCATGAGGCCACCTCGCGCGGTGAAGCCCAGCGACTCCGCTCGTGCCCGCTCGTAGGAAACGAGGAAGGAGGCCGCCAGCACCGCCATAGGCAGCACCGCGGCGACGCCTCCTTGGGTGCGCGCGAGGTACCAAGCGACGCCGCCGAGCACCAAGGAGTCACTCACCCGATCGGACACAGAGTCGAAGAACGCCCCACGGGGCGACGCGGTACCCGCGGCCTTGGCAACCGCCCCGTCGAGGACATCGGGCAGGGCAGAGGCGGCCAATAACAGCATGCCGGCTATCAGCCACCCCGCGCCGATCGCGACAGCTGCGCCGGCGGAGATCACCAGGCCCGCGACGGTGAGCTGGTCGGCGCTGATGCCCGCCTTGTCGAGGGTGGAGCCGACAGGCCGGAGACCTCGCTCCACACCTGCCCGACAGCGCTTGTCGAACATGCACGCTCCATTAACGGACGATGTTGCCTCTCCAACGTACCAGGGGAGATCGCTAGTGTTCGGGAACCTGTCCTGAAGCGAGGCCCCCACCGTGAAGAGCTTCCCCCCCGCCAAGATCCGAAATGTGGCATTTGTCGGACATGGTGGCAGTGGGAAGACGTCGTTGAGCGAGGCCATGCTGTTCTGCGCTGGGGCCATCAGCCGACAGGGTCGGGTCGAGGACGGCTCGACCACGACCGATTACGAACCCGAAGAGATCAAGCGCGGAATCTCGCTCTCACTCTCGCTCGCACCTTTTGGGCACGACGGGTTCAAGCTCAACATCATCGACACGCCCGGGTACGCCGACTTCATCGGTGATGTGGAGACTGCACTGCGAGTCGCCGACCTGGCCGTCATCGTGGTCAGCGCGGTGGAGGGTCCCGAGGTCCAGACCGAGGCGGCCTGGCGCCTGGCGGCCGAACGAAACATCCCCCGGATGTTCTTCGTCAACAAGCTCGACCGTGAGCGGGCCAGCTTCGACCGCACCCTCGATCAGCTCCGTGAGCTTTTCGGCGCGGGAGTCGCTCCCCTCGAACTTCCCGTGGGTGAAGAGGCCGGTTTCCGGGGCATCGCCGATCTGCTCACCGACACCGCCTTCTTCTACGAGGGCCAAAGCGCGCCGCGGCAGGCCGAGATTCCCGACGAGATCGCCGACATCGAGGCCAAGACCCACGACAACCTGGTGGAGGGCATCGTCGTCGCCGACGACGATCTCATGGAGCGCTACCTCGAGGGTGACACGATCACGCCGAAGGAGCTTGAGGACACCTTGGCGAAGGGGGTTGCCGAGGCCTCGGTCTTCCCGGTCACCTGTGGGTCCGCCACCAAGATGATCGGCATCGACCGGATCATCACGCTCATCTGCGAGGTGGGCCCGTCACCTCTCGACCGCCCGCCGGCGCAGGTGGCGGCGGGCGGATCCCTCACCGATGTCGCCTGCGACCCATCCGGCCCACCGCTCGCCGTCGTCTATCGCACCCTCGATGACCGCTATGTCGGCAAGGTGTCGTTCCTCAAGGTGCTGTCGGGAACCGTTCGTCCCGATAGCCAACTGACCAACCCGAGGAGCCACAGCGAAGAGCGCCTGCACGCTCTGTTCACGATGCGGGGCAAGGAGCACGATGCCGTAGCGGAGCTGGTTGCCGGTGACCTCGGCGCGGTCGCCAAGCTAGGCGCCACCTCGACCGGCGACACCCTCGCCCCCAAGGGCACGCCCGTGGTCGTGCAGTGGGATGAGGCCCTCGCGCCGGTGCTCTCCATCGCGGTGAAGCCGAGGTCGAAGGGCGACGAAGACAAGCTCATGACCTCACTGCACCGCCTGCAAGAGGAGGACTTGGCACTGCGTGTGCGCCGCGACGACGAGACCCATCAGACCCTGTTGTCGGGCATGGGCGACACGCATCTGTCGATCGTCACCGAGCGTCTCTCTCGAAAGTTCGGGGTGGAGGTCGACACCGAAGACGTCCGGATTCCCTACCGGGAGACGATCACCGGAAGTGCTGAGGCTGAGG
>JALZBN010000121.1 GCA_030947365.1 Actinomycetota bacterium | reverse complement strand
CGACTCCGTGGCTCCTAGGGAACCTTTGGACACTCACGACGGCCCGTCGTTGTCGGAGCTCCTCGACGAAGACCTCTCGATTCCCGACACGAGATATCCGCTCGACGACGGCTTGTCGATCTCCGATCTCCTCGACGAGAATCTGACGGTACCGCATGATCAGGCCGCGGAGGAAGACGCGGAGGAACAGGAGGAGGAACCAGAGCAGGAAGGGAAAACCCGTGGCGATTGACCCGAACAAGTGGACCGTCAAGACCCAGGAAGCGCTTGCCGGCGCACTCGATCTAGCTCGCCGGGAGAATCATCCGGAGCTCACCCCGAGCCACCTGCTCGCGGCCCTGCTGAGCCAGGAAGACGGCGTAGTCCTCCCGACGCTTGAGCGCGCCGGCGCGCTGCCGGCCGCGTTGCGCCGCCGCACGAACGACGCCCTTGAAGCCCTTCCCAAGGCGTATGGCGGGGCCGAGCCCCGGATGAACCGGGCTACCCGAGACGTGATGGAGGCCGCCGACGCCGAGCGGGCCAGCCTGCACGACGACTACCTCTCGACCGAGCACCTCCTGCTCGCGCTCGCCGACCTCGTGGGCGTCACCAGAGAACAGCTTCTGGCCGTCTTGCGCGACATTCGGGGCAGCCACCGGGTCACCAGCCAGACGCCCGAGGAGTCGTATCAAGCGCTGGAGCGCTACGGCCGCGACCTGACGGCAGCGGCGCGCCAGGGCAAGCTCGATCCGGTCATCGGTCGCGACGAGGAGATCCGGCGCGTGGTGCAGGTGCTGTCGCGCCGCACGAAGAACAACCCGGTTCTCATCGGTGAGCCCGGTGTCGGCAAGACGGCCATCGTCGAAGGCCTGGCGCGCCGCATCGTCGAAGGTGACGTCCCCGACAGTCTCAAGGATCGACGGCTGGTCGCCCTCGACATGGGCTCGATCGTCGCCGGCGCCAAGTTCCGAGGCGAGTTCGAAGAGCGGCTGAAGGCGGTGCTCAAAGAGATCTCCGACAGCCAGGGTCAGGTCATTACCTTCCTCGACGAGATGCACACCGTCGTCGGCGCCGGCGCGGCCGAAGGGGCAATGGATGCCTCCAACATGCTCAAGCCGATGCTGGCGCGGGGCGAGCTGCGGATGATCGGGGCCACCACCCTCGACGAGTACCGCAAGTACATCGAGAAGGACGCGGCACTCGAGCGCCGCTTCCAACCGGTCTTGGTCGGTGAGCCGTCGGTCGAGGACTCGATCGCAATTCTACGCGGATTGAAGGAACGCTACGAGGTGCACCACGGCGTTCGGATTCAAGACGCCGCCCTCGTTGCCGCAGCTGTGCTCTCCAATCGCTACGTAACCGGCCGCTTTCTTCCCGACAAGGCGATCGACCTGATCGACGAGGCCGCCAGCAAGCTTCGCATCGAGATCGACTCCATGCCGACCGAGATCGACGTCGTCGAGCGGCGAATCCGCCAGCTCGAAATCGAACGGGTGGCATTGGAGAAGGAGGTCGACGCCGCCAGCCGTGAGCGCCTCGTCGGACTCGATGCCGAGCTCGCCAATCTGAGCGAGCAGTCCGATGCCATGAAGGCCCACTGGACGTCGGAAAAAGAAGCCATTGGGCGCATCCGCACCCTCAAGGAAGAACTCGAAAACCACCGCCAAGACGTCGAGCGCGAAGAGCGTGAGGGCAACCTGGCTCGCGCCGCCGAGATCCGTTTCGGCGCCATCCCCGCCCTGGAGCAGCAGATAGCGGAGGCCACCGAGGCCCTAGCCGAGCTCCAGGCCACGCAGCGGATGCTCAAGGAAGAAGTCGACTCTGAAGACGTGGCTGAGGTCGTCAGCCGGTGGACGGGTATCCCCGTGTCACGCCTCATGGAGGGCGAGATCCAAAAGCTCGTGCGGATGGAAGAGGTTCTCCATGAGCGAGTCGTCGGCCAGGACGACGCCGTTGCCGCCGTGGCGAATGCCATCCGGCGATCGCGCTCCGGTCTCTCCGACCCCAACCGGCCCATCGGCTCGTTCCTCTTCTTGGGTCCGACCGGCGTGGGCAAGACCGAGCTGGCCCGATCCCTAGCCGACTTCCTGTTCGACGACGCCCGGGCCATGGTCCGAATCGACATGAGTGAGTACCAGGAGAAACACACTGTGTCGCGGCTCATCGGCGCCCCGCCGGGCTACGTCGGCTACGACGAGGGCGGACAACTCAGCGAAGCGGTGCGCCGCCGGCCATACGCCGTCGTGTTGCTCGACGAGATCGAGAAGGCCCACCCCGAAGTGTTCAACGTCTTGCTCCAGGTGCTCGACGATGGGCGCCTTACCGATGGTCAGGGTCGCACGGTCGACTTCACCAACGTCGTGCTCATCATGACGTCGAACCTGGCCGTCGACCCCGAGAGCTTCTTCCGGCCCGAGTTCCTCAACCGCATCGACGACATCGTGCGTTTTCGGTCGCTCACCGAGGCCGACATCGAGCGCATCGTCGCCATCCAGCTCCGCCACCTGCGCGAACGCCTGATCGCGCGCCGCCTCGGGCTGGAGGTCACCAACGAGGCCATGGCGTGGCTGGCCCGGCAGGGGTTCGACCCGGCCTACGGCGCGCGCCCGTTGAAGCGTCTGATTCAGCGCAAGATCGCCGACCCGCTGGCCTTGGCGCTCCTCGAGGGCCGCTATGGCGACGGTGACACGATCCATGTCGACGTCGCGGGCGACGAGCTCGTCCTCAAGTAGCGAGGTCCAGATGGGACCGCGGTGGGGCCGAAGTGCAGGCTCGGCGGTTGGCGGGGACCACCGAGCCCTGGCTACGGGAGGCCTTGTCGGCCCCACCGGGTCAACCAATTGCGGCGAGGCGGGATTCGCCGCTACAGGAGGTATCGGCTGCCCGAAGCCCGGACTTGAGCGACTTTCGGAGGCTCAGTCGACCCGGAGGCGGCCCAAGAGGTCGGCCTTTTGCTCCTCGAACGACTCGTAGTCGATCAGCTTGGCGTCGAAGCGCTGGTGCAACTGGTCGACGAGCTCGAGCACCTGCTCGGCCGGCATCTCGACCTCATGCGACGATCCGTTGCCGTTGGCGCTGCCATCGTCCAGCCCGTCGGGGTCGTCGGAATCCTCAGAGCGCGCCTGGCGCTGCTCCCGCTTGGCCACGGCCTTGGCCTTCTTCGTTCGTTCGCGCTCCAGCTTTCCGAAGCTCGTACGCCGGCCGCTCAACGAGCAGGCTCGGAGACGCCGGCAGGGCAGAAACTGCGTGAGGAGACAGGGGTCATGCCCTCTAGAGTACGTGCTCCGAGAGGACTGGTCGGGCAGCCCCCTGGGGATCGGCTACGGTGGCGGAACCGTCGGGTTAGATCCGACGTGCCGGCTTCAGAGCCGGTGGGGCCCCGAGAATCCACTCGAGTCGGCCTTTCGTCACTCGAATGGAGTCTTTCGTGTCGTCCACCTTCGCCCAGCTCGGCGTACCCGCCGACCTGGTCAATCTGCTCGCGCAGCAGGGCATCAACAGCCCGTTTCCCATCCAAGCCGCCACTGTTCCCGACGCGCTCGCGGGTCGCGACATCTGCGGCAAGGCGCCCACCGGTTCGGGCAAGACCCTGGCTTTCGCGCTCGCGATGGCGCTCCGGCTCGACCAGAAGGCCAAGCCGCGGGCACCCCGTGGTCTGGTACTGGTGCCGACCCGTGAGCTCGCCTCCCAGGTACAAAAGGAACTGGCTCCGCTCGCGCGGGCGCGCGGCCGCACCGTCGCCGCGGTGTACGGGGGCACGGGCTACGAGCCGCAGCGCCGGGCCCTGCGCCAGGGAGTCGACATCCTCGTGGCGTGCCCAGGACGGCTTGAAGACCTCATCGCCCGCCGCGATGTGGGGCTTGAGTGTGTCGACCTGGTCGTGCTCGACGAGGCCGACCGGATGGCCGACATGGGGTTCCTTCCCGCCGTCCGGCGCATTCTCGGCGCCACCCGCCCCGACCGTCAGACATTGCTGTTCTCGGCCACACTCGACGGCGATGTCGACAAGGTCGTGCGTCAGTACCAACGCGACCCGCGTCGCCACGAGGTGGTGGCTCCCGAAAGCCAGGCCGCCGATGTCGAGCATCTCTTTTGGCACGCCGATCGCACGGCGCGAGTACGGCTCACTGCGGAGCTGCTGCGCGACCACTCGTCGGCCATCGTTTTTTGCCGCACCAAGCACGGTGCCGACCGGCTCGTCACTCAGCTCTCGACCGCAGGCGTCGACGCGGTTGCCATCCACGGCAACCGTTCGCAGGGCCAGCGTGAGCGTGCCCTTGCCGCCTTCTCCTCGGGCAGAGTGCGGGCCCTCATCGCAACCGACGTCGTCGCTCGCGGCATCCACGTCGACGACGTGCCCTGCATCGTCCACTTCGACCCGCCGGGCGACATCAAGGACTACGTGCACCGTTCGGGCCGCACCGGGCGCGCCGGCGCGACCGGCACGGTCGTCTCCCTCGTGACTCAAGATCAGGTGCGTTCGACGCGGATGCTGCAGCGCAGCCTCGGTCTGCCGGATCGCATCGACAGGCCCGCGGGCTCCCGCACGCCGGCCCCGCCGGCTCAGCCGGTCACTCCGGCGCGTGCGGCGCGCCCGGCGCGCCGTCGAGAAGGACGACCCGCGTACCGGCGCTGAGCGCGCCGGTCCCCTCGGGCAACTTTCCGGCGCGGTACTTTCCGGCGCGGTACTTTCCTGCGCGGTAATCGTCGTGATTTCGGCGGCGGTTTCAAGCAGCGGCCGCGACAAACTCGTTGAATCGTTCCGCTGGAGTATCCCACCCCAGGGTCATGCGCGGGCGTTCATTGAGGAGCCGGGCGAT
>JALZBN010000014.1 GCA_030947365.1 Actinomycetota bacterium | reverse complement strand
ACCGAGTCGATCACGACAACGTCGAGCGCGCCGGACCGGATGAGCATGTCGGTGATCTCGAGCGCCTGCTCGCCGGTGTCGGGCTGGGAGATGAGGAGTTCCTCGACGTTGACCCCGATCGCCTCGGCGTAGATCGGGTCAACCGAGTGCTCAGCATCGATGTAGGCGGCAATACCCCCGTTGCGCTGGGCCTCGGCGACGACGTGCATGGCAAGTGTCGTCTTCCCCGAGCTCTCAGGTCCGAAGAGCTCCACGATGCGGCCACGGGGGAGGCCACCGATCCCTAGCGCCAGGTCAAGCGCCAGCGCGCCGGTGGGGATCGACCCGATCTCCATGTTGGTGGTCTCGCCCATGCGCATGACCGAGCCCTTGCCGAACTGCTTGTCGATCTGGCTCATCGCCATCTCGAGTGCCTTGTCTCGCTCCACGGTGGTCCCTTCTTCTCTGCCCGCCCTGGCAGGCCCTATGTTCCTGAGAGGCTCACCCTACGAGGGGTGTGCGACAAGAATTACAGCGCCGTACTTTCGCCAGCGTAGTTCCCGAACTGTCGTTCGGTCAAGCACCACCTTGCCGACACCTAGCCGTCATTGTGACTCAGCGCTGAGAATAACAGGACATCACAGAAGTACCTGTAACCGCAAGGGGTCGCCGCCCACATGAACCTGCGTGCGAACTGCACCGCAAACCGGTGCGTTTCGCACGCAGGTTCAGACGAGGCGCACGCAGGTTCAGACGAGGCGCAGGGCGAGCACCGTCACGTCGTCGGCGTCGCCGGTGGACTGCCCCGCCGCCTCGACGCGGGAGGCGAGGGCGGACACGCTCGCCGGGCGGCCGGCACTGACGGCGTCGACCAGGCTCTGCTCGCCTTCGGTGACCTCGGGGGCGCTGGAGAAACAGCCATCGGTGTACAGCACGAGCGAGTCGCCGATGCCCAACGTCAGGTCTTCGTCGTGCACGTCGACGACGGGAAGGATGCCGAGCACGGTGCCGTGCCGCCCGACCAACGACACCTCGCCGTTCGCGAGCACGACGAGAGGGCGAGGCTGGCCTGCGAGTGACATCGTCATGCGCGGCACCGGACCGGTGGCATCGACGAGCACGCAGGTGATCGTGCAGAACCGGTCGGGCGCGAGCTGGCGCAACAGCACCGTGTTCATGGCCTTCAACAGCTCGCTCGGCCGTTCGTGCTCGAACGACAGGGCCTGGATGGTCGAGCGGGCGACGGCGGTCAGCGAGGCGGCCTCGATCCCCTTCCCACAAACGTCGCCGACCACAAACATCCACCGCCGGGGCCTGACTTCGACGACGTCGTAGAAGTCGCCGCCGACCTCGCTGGCTGCGGGCCGGTAGCGGGCGGCGAGCTCGATACCCGGCACATGGGGCAACCGGGGCGGGAGCAACGCCTTTTGCAGGGTCTCGGCCACCCGCGAGCGCTCCGCAAAGAGCCGCGCGTTGTCGATGGCGAGAGCAGCACGGCCGGCGACGTCTCGGACCAGCGCCAGGTCGGTCTCGTCGTACGGACGCCCGGCGCGCACGAGCGTCACACCCCCCACGGGGTGGCCGCGGGCCTCGAGAGGGACGACGATGGCCGACTGGTGCTCGTCGGGGACGAGAATCGAACGGCGCGCCCAGATCGCCTCCACGACAACCGCGTCGGGGACCAGCGAGGCACTACCGCTCCCACGCGGATGGGCGACCGATGGTTGCAACGAACCGTCGGTGCCGACCTGCCAGACGGTGCAGGCGTCGGCGAGGGCGGGGACGAAGACGCCAGCCACCGCATCCAGGACGCCCTCGTCGTCGAGCGACGCCGCCAGTAACTTCGGGCTCACCGAAGCCAGCAGCTCCAAACGGGCCTCACTCTGACGAAGGGCGGCCAGCGCCCGCTCCCGTTCCGTCACGTCCCGGAAGACGCTGACCGCGAAGCGCATTCGCCCGGCGCCGTCGGTCACGGCAGTGGCCTTGACTGATGACAGCTTCTCGGCGCCCGTCGCGAGAACGCGGTACCGAAGCAGCATTTCGGGCGGATCCTCCCCGGCCAATGCCCTCCGGCCGGGCAGCTCGGAACTCGGAACAGGCTTGCCAGCAGCGTCGACGACCTCGAAGCGGGACATGATCTCGCCGGTCGTCGCCGCCAGCAGCTGGTCGGCCGTCTCGAAGCCGAGCAACCGAGCCGCGGCGTTGTTGGCAAAGAGCATCGTCCCGTCGGGCGTCCTCACGGTGATCGCCTCGCCGATGGCTTGCAGGGTGGCACCGAGCTCATCGTTGGCCACGCGGAGATCGTCCTCGAGTCGGCGCTGCTCCAGTGCGAACGCGATGTGGGCTGAAACGGTCTGAGCGAACTCGACCTCGTCCTCAGTGAAGACGTGCGGTTCTGCGAAGTACGCCATGAACTTGCCCAACAGGTGGTCGGCGTAGATGAGCGGGACGAAGGCAACGGCCCGGATCCCCTCGGAAGCGAGGACTCCGCTCAGGTCGGCGAGATCGGGGTCGGCCGAGATGTCGGAGACGAGTACCGGCTTCGCGGCGGGCTCGTCCTGGGGCCACGGTGTATGCCCTTCCACCGCCGCCTTGTAGGCGTTGGAGAGCCCCCGGGACGCCTTGAACCTGATGACCCCGTCGGCATCGAAGAGCAGGACGGCGGCCCGGTCGGCGCCGAGCGTGTCGACGATGGCGTCAAGAGCGGCCTCATAGATGGCGCCAAGACCCGGTGCGGCGATCGCGGTCTCTGTCAAACGGTGAAGAGCACCGAGGAGCTGGTTGGCGCTGGTTGTGATGACGCCCCCTCAGACGGACCTGGCCGGACCCGCTGCTGGACCGGTGATTTGATGGGTATTTTACGTCGGGTGGCAAGTCCCGGCGGATCTTCTCAGTTGCGTTCGTCCAACCGGTGGACTGTCGCCGGGCCGGTCATCCAATTCGCCTTGATAGGCACGGTGGCAGTTGTCACCGTCGGACTGGCGACAGCTGTCGCGAGCCGGCGCGTCGGCGAACGCGAAGCCATCACCGCCCGCACGAAGGCACTCGTCA
This sequence comes from Actinomycetota bacterium, assembly GCA_030947365.1. GTDB lineage: Bacteria > Actinomycetota > Acidimicrobiia > Acidimicrobiales > AC-14 > JALZBN01. The sequence continues at coordinate 8,907 of JALZBN010000014.1, read as the reverse complement.
TTGGCCGCTTGCGCATGAGAACCTCTCTTGATTGAGCGTGTTCTCATCATCGGGGTTCGGGCGTCGACTCGACCAGTGGTCATTGGTACTACGACCTCCCCAGCAGCTCCTTCCTGAGCAGGTCGAGCAACGAGATCGTCGAGAACTGCCGCACGTGTTGGCGCTCACCCGGGAAATGCGCCTCCACGACCCGGAGGTGGTCGCGTATGGCCACGGCCATGAAGACAGTGCCGACGGGCTGGTCGTCCTGGGTCGCCGGCCCGGCGACACCCGTGACCGCGATGCCGACATCGGCGCGCAGCCGTTTCTGAGCCCCGCGAGCCATGGCCTCGGCCGCCTCGGCCGAGACGACCGGCCCTTCGGGAACATCGAGGAGATCGAACTTCACTTCGCTGTCGTAGGACACGATCGAGCCGCGGAACCACTTGCTGGCCCCCTCGGTCTCGGCCAAGCGGGAGCCGACGAGCCCACCGGTAAGCGACTCGGCGACGCCGAGGGAGAAATCGTGCTCGATTAGGAGGTCGGCCACCACCCGCTCCATCGACTCGTCGTCCACGCCGAACACGACGTCACCGAGCAACGCCCGCAACTCGGCCTCCTCGGCGGCGAGCATCCGACGGGCCTCATCCTCGTTTGGCGCCTTGGCCGTGATGCGCACCTTGATGCCCTCGACCCCGGTCGCCAGAAACGCGATTGTGGGGTTGCCGAGGGGCTCGAGCGCTTCGATGCGCGCCGCCACCCGCTCGGCCAATGTCGACTCGGCCAAACCCCAGGTGCGCAGCATGCGACTCAGGATCACGAAGGGGTTACCGGCGCGCCGCTCGAGGTCGGGCACGACCGCCCGCTCGACCATCTCCTGCATCTCGTAGGGGACGCCCGGCACGGCGTAGACAACCTTGTCGTCGACGGGACAGATGAGACCCGGCGCCGTACCCCGCGTCTGGGGAATGAAGCTGGCGCCCTCGGGAAGGTCGGCTTGGCGGGCGTTGCTCGGAACCATCTGCCGCTGGCGACTCTCGAAGATCGACCTGATCCGCTCGATCATGTCCGCGTCGCGTACGAGCGCCACGCCGAGCGCGCCGGCGATCCCCTCACGCGTCACGTCGTCGGGCGTGGGGCCGAGCCCACCGCACACGAGCACCGCGTCGCTGCGAGCCAGCGCGGCGCTGATTACCGACGAGATCCGCTGCTCGTTGTCACCCACCTTCGTGTGAAACAGGCAGTCGATGCCTGCCAGCGCCAGCCGGTCGCCCAGCCACGCCGAGTTGGTGTCGATGACGTGACCCAGCAGCAACTCGGTGCCGACAGCGACAACCTCACATCGCAAGCGGGATCAACCTGCCGACGGTGAAGTTGCGACCTGGCGACCATCCCACAGGTACTGGGCCCCGGTGACCACCGTGAGCACCACCGCGACCCACAGGAACGACGACACCGCCAACAGATGCCCGTCGCTGGTGAACGGCACCAGAGCGAGGCCGACGGCGACGTCTTGGGCGACAGTTTTCAGCTTGGCCAGGGGCCGCGCCGGGACAGAGACACCTCGGCGCCCGACGTAGGAACGGTACGCACTGACGAGAACCTCCCGAAGGGCGATCACCGTCACCGGCAGCCACCACAGCCGGTGCTGGGACACGAGGGCGAACATCACGCCCAGCACGAGCACCTTGTCGGCCAGCGGATCGAGGAACGCGCCGGAGCGGGTGGTGCCCTGCCGGCGCGCCACCATCCCGTCGGCGACGTCGGTCACCGCCACCATGGTCCAGACCGCGAAGGCGGCCCACGAGGGACCGTCACCCAAGATGAGAACGAGGAGCACCGGCATCGCCAGCACTCGGGTCATGGTGAGGGCGTTCGCAGGTGTGAAAAGAGCGGAGGGTCCGTAGCTCTCGGTGGCCATCCGTTCTCTCCTAGGCCGCTTCCAGGTCGGGTCCGGCCGCGCCGGTCACCTCGAGCGTGACAAACGATCCTGGCTCCCAGGTTGGCGCCACGCTGACCACGCCGTCGATCTCCGGCGCCTCTCGATGGGTACGGCCCTGCCCGGGCTCGTCGATCAGCACCTCGATGGTGCGACCGACAAGCGCCGCCCGCCGCACCGCGGTGATGCGGTCTTGAACCTCCTGAAGCTCACCCAGTCGCTCCTGCACGAGATGGGGATCTACCACGCCGTCAAGATCGGCCGCATACGTGCCGTCCTCGCGTGACCAGCCGAAGAAGCCGGCCCAGTCGAGCTGCGCATCGTCGAGGAAGCGCAGCAACAACTCGTGATCGTCCTCCGTCTCGCCCGGATACCCCACGATGAACGACGACCGGAACGCAGCTTGCGGCTCGCGCTCCCGGATGGCGGCAATGCGATCGAGATACCGCGAACCGTCGCCCCAGCGGCGCATCCGGCGCACGAGCGGGCGGGACACGTGTTGGAGGCTCAGATCGAAGTAGGGCACGCCGGTCGCGCAGATGACGTCGACGAGGCGGTCGTCGAGCTCCGACGGGTAGAGGTACAGCAAGCGGGTGCGGGCCACCCGGCGCGCGACGGCTTCGACGAGCGGGACGATGTCTCCCTTGCGCCCAACGTCGCGACCGTAGGAAGCCAGGTCTTGGGCGACGAGCACGACCTCGGCCACGTCGAGCGAGTCGACCTCGGCCAGGATCGAGTCGAGCGTGCGTGAGCGCTGCGGACCCCGGAACGAGGGAATGGCGCAGAACCCACACACCCGGTCACAGCCCTCGGCCACCTTCACGTAGGCCCAAGGGGCGGTCGAGGCAGGCCGGGCCAGATTGAGCAGGTCAAGCCGAGGCACGTCCGGCTTCGAAGTGAGAGTGACCGGCACGCCAAAACCGGAGACCGCGTCAACCTCAGGAAGAGCAGCCGCGAGCTCGTTGCCATACCGCTCCGCCATGCACCCGGTGACAACCAGCCGAGCCGAGTCCTGCTTCAGGTCGGCAAGCGCCAGAACAGTGTCAACCGACTCCTGCCGAGCAGCCTCGATGAACGCACAAGTGTTGACAACCACAAGATCGGCCGAAGCGACCTCGTCAGCTTCCACCAGCCCATCGGCCAGCAGGGTGCCAGCGACCTTGTCGGAGTCGACAGCGTTCTTCGGACACCCCAGCGTCTCGATCCAGAAAGAGGAAGCCACCAGGCGGCCAATCTAGAGGATGAGGCCGCCTGGCCAGCCCTGCCTACTTCTTGCCGAGCATTCGGTTCATCTTGGTGCCGCAGGTGGGGCAGGTGCCCTGAGCGGCGCGCCGGCCATTGGCCAGTTCAACCTCGGTGCCGTCGAATTCACGCTTCTCGCGGCACTTCACGCAGTAACCCTCGTAGTTGGCCATCTTGATCCCTTCGTGAGGCGTCGGGCACCAGTTTCGTCTGCCTGGCGGCCCGGCGGGGTGATCCTCGGCCCTCCAGCGACGTCGCAGCCCACCGAACGGGTCGCGGACAAGAAGGCTTCAGATGGTGAACGGATGTCACCTTAGTCGACATCCAGGGGTCGAACCTCCGCAAGTCCACCACAATAGGAGGTCGGTTCCATGTACGAGTTCGCTGTGATCGCATTGCTTGGTCTCGCCGTGCTCAAGGTCGCAGAACTAGTGGAGGAGTTCGTTCCGGGTCTCGCCCGGTTCCACACGTTCCAGACCTTCCTGCTCGCCGTCACCGCCATCGTCGTCGCCGATTACTCGATCTTCACCGGCTATCACATCCCCCTGCGCGAAGCGTGGATGGGTACGTGGGCCACCGGCCTGATCGTCGGCGCAATCGCGAGTGCATGGAGCGCGGTCCTCGGCTTCCTCACTCCGAGCGCGACCGGGCGGATCGGCACCGGCCGCCCTGAGCGCCCGAGGGTCGCCGCCTAACTCAACCACTCCCACAATCGACAATGGCGCCTCTTATAGAGGCGCCATTGTCGCGTTCGCGTCCGGCCGAAATCTCCGGCTCTAATTATCTAAATGACTTAATCACTCCGACCGCGCCTTCAGCTCGTCGAGCTCCTCGGGCGTCATCAGCACGGCCCGTGCCTTCGATCCCTCGGAGGGGCCGACCACGCCTCGGCGCTCCAGCAGGTCCATCAGCCGGCCGGCCCGGGCAAAGCCGAGCCGCAGCTTGCGCTGCAGCATCGAGGTCGATCCGAGCTGCGAGCGCACGACCAGCTCCATGGCCGCATCCAGGAACTCCTCGTCGTCGCCGTCGACTGCGCTTCCCTTACCACCGGGCGTCGACTCCTCGCCCTCGACGCCATCGACGTACTGGGGTTGCGCCTGGCGCTTCCAGTGGGCGGCCACCTTGCGCACCTCGTCCTCGCCCACCCACGCCCCCTGGACGCGCCGGGGCACGTTCGACGAGGCGATGGCCAGCAACATGTCGCCCTGCCCGATCAGGCGCTCCGCGCCCTGCTGGTCGAGGATGACACGGCTGTCGGCCAGCGAGGTGACGGCAAACGCCAACCGGGACGGGATGTTGGCCTTGATGACACCGGTGATGACGTCGACCGACGGGCGCTGGGTGGCGATGACGAGGTGGATACCGACGGCGCGCGCCATCTGGGCCAGGCGACAGATCGACTCCTCCACGTCTCGGGCCGCGACCATCATGAGATCGTTCAACTCGTCGACGACCACCAGGATGTAGGGCAGACGCTTGTAGGTGACCTCCGCGCCGGGCTCGGGCACGAGCTCGCCCCGGTCGAAAGCGGCGTTGTAGCCGGCCACGTCGCGCGCGCCGACCTCGGCCAGCAGGTCGTAGCGCCGCTCCATCTCCCGGGTCGCCCACGACAGGGCGTTGGCCGCCTTCTTGGGGTTCACGACAACCTGCGTGAGCAGGTGGGGCAACCCGTTGTACTGGCCCAGCTCGACCCGTTTCGGGTCGACGAGGATCATGCGCACCTGCTCGGGCGTCGAGCGCATTAGCACCGAGGTGATCAGCGAGTTGATGCAAGACGACTTTCCCGCCCCCGTCGCGCCGGCGATGAGGATGTGGGGCATCTCGGCCAGATTCGCCATCACCGGACGCCCGGCGATGTCGCGGCCCATTGCGACCTCCAACGGGTGGGCGGCGCGCCGGGCCTCGGGCGAGGAGAGAATGTCACCCAGCAAGACGAGCTGGCGGGACTTGTTAGGAACCTCGACGCCGATTGCCGACCGCCCGGGGATGGGCGCCAGGATGCGTACGTCGGCAGACGCCATCGCGTAGGCAATATCCTTGTGGAGGTTGGTGACCCGCGAGACCTTCACGCCGGGTCCCAGGGCCAACTCGTAGCGGGTGACGGTCGGGCCCACGGTCATGCCCACCAGGCTGGTTTCAACACCGTGGGTGGCGAGGGCGGCTTCAAGGGCCCGGCCCTCGGCTTCGACCAGCTTGCGGTCGACCTCGTGGATCTCACCCTTCTTCAGCAACGTCAGTGCGGGCAGGCGCCAGGCATCGGGCTCGGCTGCGGGCCCCAGATCGATCGACAGCTGCTCTCCGTCGGGGACGGGTTCGGTCGGCACGTGGACGATCGGGCCAGCGTCGTGGAGGTCGTCAGGTACTTCCGGCTCCAGCGGCGGCTCGTCGGCCAGCACCTCGGGCTCGGCGACTGGCATCGGCGCTTCGGCTGTCGGTAATTCGGTTGTCGGTAATTCGGTTGTCGGCTCCGGCGCGGTCCGGGGGGTGGTGATGGCGCGCCACCAGTTCGCCATCTCGCGGCCGGTCCATCGCGTCGCACGCGCCGCGCCGCTCGCGACCTGATGCAGGTTGAGGTGGGCAGCGATGACGAGCCCGACGGCCAGGACGGTGGCCAAGACGACCGCGGCACCGCCGGTGTCGACGGCCGCCTGGAGCGGAGATGCGGCCGCGGCGCCGATCACGCCGCCGGCATCGCGCAAGGCCGTGACCGGCGCGTCGAGGGAGGGCGATCCCTGGATCAGGCTGAGGAGGCCCGCGCCGGCAACGACCACCAGACCGGAGCCGATACCTAGCGCAGTAGCCCGTTCGCGGGGCCGGCGTAGAACGAGAACGGCTCCGAGCACGAACAGGCCGGCGGGCACGACGACGCCGCCGACGCCCACAACCGTGGCTATGCCGCGGTCAAGGCCCCGCCCGACGGGCCCGGCCCAGTCGCCGTAGATCCCGAGGCCGGCGACAACACCGACCATGGCCAGTACCAACCCGGCGATGTCCTGCCACTGCCCGGCCAGGACAGTCGCAAACGACCGCTTCTTGGCACGCGACCTCGCAGGCGGCCCGGGCGACTTGCGAGCGGCCGGCTTACGCGCCGGCGACTGCCGGGCACTCGGCTTCCGGGCACTCGGCTTCCGGGTACTCGGCTTCCGTGCCTTCGCCTGGCCCTTCTTCTTGGCGGGCGGCTTCCGCCCCGTCGTCGTGGCCACAGTGCCAACAACGCTAACAGGAGCAACAACAGCAACCAGGCTTCAGCCCGAGAATTCGTTCATTTCTCGGTCCACCACCGTGACGGTGGTCGATCAAGAAAAGAACCCCGAGACGCGCCGGGACTACGCCTCGATGACCACCGGCACGATCATGGGCTTGCGCTTCGTTCGCTCGTTCACGAACCGTCCGGCCGATTGGCGGATTCGCCGCTTCAGGTTCTCCATGTCGGGGACGCCCTCGTCGGTGGCCTCCTCGAGGCTCTTGAGGATCCGCTGGCGGGCCTCGTCGAGCAACGTCTCCGCTTCCGGGGCGTGGACCCAACCTCTGGTGATGATCTCGGGATCGGTGAGAACCTCGCCGGAGTGGGCGTCGATGACGACCACGACGACGATGACACCCTCGTCGGCCAGGACGCGCCGGTCGCGTAACACGCCGTGGCCCACGTCGCCGACGATGCCGTCGACGTAGAGGAAGCCGGCCGGCACCGAACCGGCGAAATCGATGCTGTCGTCGGTGAGCTCGATCACATCGCCGTCCTCGGCCAGCAACACGTTGGCCTCGCGCACTCCCATCTCAATGGCGAGCTCGGCGTGATGGGTGAGATGGCGGAACTCGCCGTGAACCGGGATGAACGACTGCGGCCGAGCAACAGAGAGCAGCGTCGCCAGCTCGCCGCGCATGGCGTGTCCGGTGGCATGCACGTGGGCTGTTCCCGCGTGCACGACCTCCGCGCCGCGCCGGTAGAGACCGTCGATGACCTTGTTCACGCTGTGCTCGTTGCCGGGGATGGCGTTGGCACTGATGATGACGACGTCGCCGTCGGTGAGGTGGAGCCACTTGTTCTCGCCCGCGGCCATCAGCGAGATCGCCGACATCGGCTCGCCCTGCGACCCGGTAGAGATGATGCACACCCGGCCGGGGTCGAGGTCGCCGATCGCCTCGATGTCGACGAGGGAGGCGTCGGGGATATGCAACAGACCCATCTTGCGGGCGAGGGCGACGTTCTTCGCCATCGAACGCCCGAGGGTGGCGACGGTGCGGCCGGTACCAACCGCGGCATCGGCGATCTGCTGGATGCGGTGGAGGTGGCTGGCGAAGCAGGCGGTGATGATGCGACGGCCGTGGTGCTCGCGGAAGAGATTGCGCAACGAGCTACCGACCGTGCTCTCGCTGGCCGAGTGGCCGGGCTCCTCGGCGTTGGTCGAGTCGGAGAGCAACAGCCTGATGCCCGGGTCTTTGCCGAGCGCGCCGATACGACCGAGGTCGGTAAGCCGGCCGTCGACCGGGTTCAGGTCGATCTTGAAGTCACCCGAATGCAGGATCACGCCCTGCGGCGTGTGGAACGCGGTGGCGAAGCCGTGGGGCACCGAGTGGGTGACGGGGATGAACTCGCAGTCGAACGGTCCGATGCGCCGGCGTTCGCCGTCGGCCACCGGGTTGAACTTGGTGCGGTCGAGCAGGCCACCCTCTTCGATGCGGTTGCGGGCCAGGCCGAGGGTCAGCTGGGAGCCGAACAACGGAAACGACAGCTCTCGCAGCACATAGGACAGTGCGCCCATGTGGTCTTCGTGACCGTGGGTGATGATGCAACCCTCGATCCGGTCGGCGTTCTCTCGAAGCCAGGTGAAGTCGGGGAGCACGAGGTCGACGCCGGGCATCTCCGGCTCGGGGAACATGAGCCCGCAGTCGAGCAGCATGATGCGCCCGTCCTGCTCGATGCCCGCGCAGTTACGGCCGATTTCGCCCAGGCCGCCGAGGAAGGTAATGCGTACGGGGTCAGACAAGTGTGGCCAGAACTTCTCGGGCCCGGTCTTCAAGACCCTCGGGCGCGGGCCCCATCGGCAAGCGGCACTGCCCGACCGGCTGGCCCAGCACCCGCATCATCGCTTTGGCTGGCAGAGGGTTTGGCGCCGCGTCGCTTGTCTCGAACGCGAACGAATTGAACAGCACAGCGTTGACCTCCCGGGCCCTTTGGACGTCGCCCTTGGCGAACGACGCGATCATCTCTGAAAACTGCGGACCGGCCCAGTGTGTTGCCACCCCGACAACACCGACAGCGCCCACGCTCAAAAGCGGCAGCGTGAGTGAATCGTCGCCGCTGTAGAGCTCGAACGTGTCAGGCATCGCCGCAACCAGCCGGGCCGACGCCGCCGGATCGCCGGCCGCGTCCTTGACGCCCACGATGTTCGGGACATCGGCGGCCAGGCGAACGAACAGGTCGAGTGAAACCTTGCGTCCGGCGCGCACCGGGATGTCGTAGATCAGGACGGGTAGATCGGTAGCCGCAGCGACGGCGCGGAAGTGCGCCTCGATCCCTGCCTGCGACGGTCGGTTGTAATAGGGCGTCACCGCGAGCGCGCCGGCGACTCCGACATCGGCCGCCTTTCGAGTGAGCTCAATCGAATGCGCCGTGTCGTTGCTGCTGCTACCGGCGATGACCGGGATGGTCACGGCCTCGGTGACGGCGCGCCACAGGTCGAGCTTCTCCTCGTCGCTGAGAACGGATCCTTCGCCGGTGGTGCCAGCCACGACGAGGCCATCGC
>JALZBN010000120.1 GCA_030947365.1 Actinomycetota bacterium | reverse complement strand
TCAGGCCGCCGGGGATGTTCAGGCCGCTTGGGATGGTCAGGCCGCTTGGGATGGTCAGGCCGTTTGGGGCCGGGGTCGCGCCGGGGTGGCTTGCGGCGCGCCGGGCTCATGCCCGTTCCACGAGGGCGACCGCCCAGCAGGCGACTGCCTCTTGGCGGCCCAAGGCGCCAACTCCTTCGGCGCGCTTGGCCTTGACCCCGACCGGCGCGCCGACCGCCTCGCTCAACCGTCCGCGCATCTCGACGAGATGGGGGGCGAGCGTCGGGGCGTCGAGCACGACGGCACAGTCGACGTTGACCGGGGTCCAACCAGAGTCGGTGACGATCGCGGCGGCGCGCCGCAGCAGCCCGATGCTGTCGGCTCCAGCCCACTCGGGGTCCGACGCTGGGAAATGCGTGCCCAAGTCGCCCTGGTCGGCAGCTCCGAGGAGGGCGTCAGCGGCGGCGTGGGCGACGACGTCGGCATCACTGTGGCCGCAAAGCCCCTGCTCGCCGCGAAGCTCGACACCGCCGAGCACCAGGGGGCGCGCCGGATCGTCGGACACCGGGTGCACGTCGAATCCCGTCCCGACCCTGATGGTCACGAGCCGCCGACGTAGTCACGCGCCCGAGCCAGGTCGTCGGGGCTGGTGACCTTCGTGTTGAGGGGATCGCCGGCGACGACGACGACCCGCCCGCCCGCGGCCTCGACCAGAGCGGCATCGTCGCTGGCCTCACCTCCGTCGGCGTGCGCCTGCCGGAGCGCGCCGGCGCGGAACGCCTGCGGCGTCTGCACGCTGACAAGGTCGCTACGGTCGAGGGTCGCCCGCACCTCACCATCGCGAACGCGCTTGACCGTGTCCGCGATTGGGAGCCCGGGCACGGCGCCATCGGCTCCGGCGCGCACGGCGACGATCACGGATTTGAAGAGCCACGCCTGCGCCAGCGGCCGCGCTGCGTCGTGCACGACGATCACGTCGGCCTCGGGGGGGACGGCAGCGAGCCCGGCGCGCACGGAGGCGGAGCGGGTGGCGCCCCCACTGACGACGGCATTGGGTTCGTCCTCATTGTTGCCCGCCAGCTCGGCCGGGACGACGAGCACCACGCCGTCGGACGCGGCGCGCGCCGACGCCACGGCCCAGTCGAGAACCCGCCGAGTGTCCAACCGTTCGTATTGCTTGCGAGCGCCGAAGCGCACACCCGCGCCGGCGGCCACGACGATCGTCCAGACCGTCGACTTGGGCACTACGAAGGGAGCGCCTCGTCGAGCTTCTTCTCGGCCGTCTCTTCGTCGACGCCGATGGCGAACGTGAGCTCCGACACGAGAATCTGACGAGCCTTTGTCAGCATTCGCTTCTCGCCGGTGGAAAGGCCCTTGTCCTTCTCGCGGATCGACAGGTTCCGCACGACCTCGGCCACCTGGTAGATGTCGCCCGACTTGAGCTTCTCGACGTGGTTCTTGAACCGGCGCGACCAGTTGGTGGGCATCCGCGCCTCCTTCTTGCGAAGGACGGCGAACACCTCCTCGACCTCTTCGTCGTTGATGACCTCGCGCAGCCCGACCTTGTCGGTGTTGTCGGCCGGTACCTTCAGGGTGAGATCGCCGTAGGCCAAGCGCAGCACCAGGTACTCACGATCGGTGCGACTGCCCTTGTTTCCCGCCTCGTCGAGTCGTTCACGCTTCTCGATGACCGCGGCCCCGTGGTGGGGGTACACGACCTTGTCTCCGACATCGAACGACATTCTTCTCCCAAAGGACAGACAGCAGGGGACAACACCAGAGTGCCAGGAAATCGGCCCCTATTCCAAACGAAGGCGCCGACAAGACGAGCAACCCGGGCGGGGACGAGACGGAGTGGGACGGGTGGCCGGCGCGGGGAGGGTCCCACGGCGGAGCGTAGGCGGAGCCGTGGGAGGGACCCCGTGCCGGACAGGACCCGGTCCACGGGGCGGCGAAAACAATCAGCCGTACCTGTCGAGGATGCTCGTCTCGGCTAGCCGCCTGAGGCTCTCCTCTATGGCTCTTGCTCGGGCTTCGCCTACGCCTTCTACTTCGTCTAGGTCGGCTACTGACGCCCGGAGGATCTTGTGGAGGCTGCCGAAGCGCTCGACGATTCTGTCGACTACCGGATCGGGTAGTCGGGGAACTCGCGCCAACAGGCGGTAACCCCGGGGCTGGAGTCCGGCATCTAGTTCGGACGCATCCGACGGTAGGTGCAAGACGGCTATGACCGACTTTAGATCTAGGAGGTCTTCGGTCGTGAGCTCGGCCAGGGCGCTCATGGCCTCTGGCAGTTGCCAGTCGCCGTCGGTGTGGAAGTAGTCCTTTATGACGAGGCGGCGGTCGTCTTCAACACCCCCCAGGAGCTCCTCGAGTTGGAGGCGGATGAGGCGGCCGTCGGTGCCCAGCTCGACGATGTAGCCGTGGATCTCCTCGGCGATGCGCCTGACCATCTCGGTGCGTTGCAGCACGGTGACGACGTCTCGCACGGTGACGAGATCCTCGACCTCGAGCGCCGACAGCGATCCTGACACGGTGTCGAGGCGCACCTTGTAGCGCTCGAGCGTTTGTAGGGCCTGGTTGGCCCGGTTGAGGAGCCGGGCGCTGAGCTCCAAGGGGTGCTTGTGGTCGCCGTAGTAGACGGCGATCGACGACATGTTCTCGGACACGGAGATGACGGGAACGTTGAGCGACCGGGCGACCCGTTCGGCGGTGCGGTGCCGGGTGCCGGTCTCCGACGTCGGCGCGGTGGGGTCGGGAACCAGGTGCACGTTGGCCCGGGCAATGCGGCTGGCGTCGGGGGCGACGATGATCGCGCCGTCCATCTTGGCCAGCTCCGACAGGCGCTGGGGGCTGAACTCGGCGTCGAGCAGGAAACCCCCCGAGCAGATGGCGAGTACTTCCGGCCCGTCGCCCACCACGATGAGCGCGCCCTTGTTGGCCTGAAGGATGCGGTCGAGCCCCTCTCGAAGCGGCTGACCGGGAGCGACCGCCGCCAGTGCGTCGGTCAGCCCGAGATGGCGCCGGGCGGGCATGGTCCGATCGTAGTTGGCGCGAGCGGCGCGTCTTTTCTGCTTTTCCTCCGCAACCCTGCGGCCTCGACGGCTGCTTCCACTGTGGCCACGGGCACGGTCGTCATGCCGGCCGGCGCGGCTGGCGCGGAGGTGGGTACCAGCGCCCTGGTGAACCCGAGACGCGCCGCCTCCGCCATGCGGCGCTCCATCTGGCCCACCTGGCGCACCTCACCCCCGAGGCCGACCTCGCCGATGGCGACGAGATCGTCGGGAAGGGCCCGGTTGACATCGGACGATTGCAGGGCAAGGCACAGAGCGAGATCGGCCCCGGGTTCGGCCACCTTCACCCCGCCGGCGGCGAGGGCGTAGACGTCGGCCTTGCCCACTTGCATGCCGAGGCGCTGCTGGAGCACGGCGAGGAGGAGCGACAGCCGCCCGGCATCGAGGCCCTGGGCCGAGCGGCGGGGCATCGGCGCGTTGGACGCGGGGACGACGAGCGCTTGCACCTCGACCAGCAGCGGCCGGTGACCGTCGATCGTGGGCACGACCGCGGATCCGGCCACGCCTGAACGTCGGTCGGACAGGAAGAGGCCGCCAGCGTCGGGCACGCCTTGGAGCCCGCGCTCGGTCATCTGGAAGATCCCGAGCTCGCCGGTGGCACCAAAGCGGTGCTTGGCGGCCCGCAGCAGCCGGAGACTGTGGTGGCGGTCGCCATCGAAGGAGAGCACCGTATCGACGACGTGCTCGAGCACCCGGGGGCCGGCCAGGCCGCCGTCTTTGGTGACGTGACCGACGAGCACGGTGGCCATGGCCCGCGCTTTCGACAACCTCACCAGTTGATAGGCGCACTCTCGGACCTGACTGACCGAGCCCGGCGCGGAGGTGATCTCGGGGTCGAGCACGGTCTGGATCGAGTCGACAACCAGATGCGTCGGCGCGACCGCTTCAACGTGGGCGACGATGTGGGGGAGCTCGGTCTCGGAGACGAGCCAGACGTTGGGCATTTCCGGAACGAGGCGCTCGGCGCGCAGATGCACCTGTTGCTTCGACTCCTCGGCGGTGACGAGCAGGCAGCGCGCGCCGGACGCGCCGAGCGCCGCCAGCACTTGCAGGAGCAAGGTGGACTTGCCGATGCCGGGCTCACCGCCCACCAACGTGACCGAGCCCGCCACCAGCCCGCCGCCAAGGACCCGGTCGAGCTCTGCGATGCCCGTTGGCCGCGGGTGCCACGCGCCGGCTTCTATCTCACCGATGAGCTCCGGCGCGTCTTGGGCGGCGCGCATGGCCAGGCTGGGACCGGACCGTTCGACTTCCTCGATGAGGGAGTTCCAGGCCTGGCACCCGGCGCAGCGCCCGGCCCACTTCGGCGCCTCGGTGCCGCACTCCCCGCACCGGTAAACCGTCCGCACCTTGGTCATGGCCGCACACTACAAATGGGGTGAGACAACGCCGCGGCGCCGGCGCACGACGAGCAGCACTGCGCCCACGGCACAGAGAAAGGCCACGACGGCTGGGACCACGGGCACGACACGCCAGCCGGCGGCGGAGGCGTGCAGCACGGTCTGCTGGCCGAGTGGAGGACTCCACGTCTTGGTCTCGCCCGGGAGGCGCGCCGTGACCTCGAACCGGAAGGCCTTCTCGTCGAGCTTGAATCCGTCGCCGAGCTTCGAGCGCAACTCCGGGTCGACGAACGCGGACGTACCGCCCGTCAGGTCGACGACGCCCGAGAACGTGGTCCGGCTCTTGAGCAGCGATCGGCTCTGGGTGAGGGTAAGAGTGCGGAACGGTCCTTGGGGTCCCGTGAGCTCACCCAAGAT
>JALZBN010000119.1 GCA_030947365.1 Actinomycetota bacterium | reverse complement strand
ACGCGGAGCACTACGACGTGAAAGACCTCACCCTTCAGCTTTTTCGTGAACTGCTATCGGAGGCGGAGTTCGCCGACGCGCAGGCCGGCGCGGTCATCCAGGCCTACCTGAAGGACTCCTATGACGACCTGGCCGAGCTCATCGAGTTCTCCGGGTCACGTCGGCACCCCCTGACCGTGCGATTGGTGAAGGGCGCCTACTGGGACACCGAGTCCGTCGTTGCCGCGGCCGAGGGCTGGCCGGTTCCCGTCTTTCAAGACAAGGACGAGACCGACGCCAATTACGAGCGCTGCGTGGACTTGCTGCACGATCATCACGGCGAAGTGCGCGCCGCCTTCGGTACTCACAACCTTCGTTCGCTGGCCTACGCGGTGGAGTATGCCCGCTCAGTGGGGATCCCCGACCACGGCTACGAGATCCAGATGCTGTACGGCATGGCAGAAACCATGCACGATGCAATCCGACGCTTGGGCTTGCGGCTGCGGGTGTACGCGCCGGTCGGTCAGCTCGTGCCGGGAATGGCCTACCTCGTACGTCGGCTGCTCGAGAACACCGCCAACGAGAGCTTCGTGCGTCGGCGTTTCGTTGACGGCCAGGAGCTCGACGAGCTACTGGCGGCACCGGGGGTGGCAGAAATCCCGGGGCCTGACTTGCCGCGGCCACGAGCGCCCACTGACCCGACTCAGCCCGGGGATTATCACCATGAGCCAGTGACGGAGTGGCGGCGCGCCACGGCGCGCGCCGGGTTCGCCAACGTCGTCTCCCGAGTGGAGAACGAAGAGCTCGGGCTCGACGTGCCGGCGGTGATCGACGGCCGGTCTGTAATGACTCGCGACGAGATCATCTCGGTCGACCCCGCGGATCCGTCTTCCGTCGTTGCCCGGTCAGCATCGTGTGGAGTCGACGAAGCCGACGAGGCACTCGCGGCGGCGCGTGCCGCGTGGCCGGCATGGACGGCGGCGCCCGCAGCGCGCCGCGCCGGCGTCTTGTTCCGCGCCGCCGCCTGGATGCGTGAGCGCCGCCGCGAGATTGCCGCTCTCGAGGTGTTCGAGGCGGGAAAGCCCTGGCGGGAGGCTGACGCCGACGTATGTGAAGCCATTGACTTCTGCGAGTACTACGGGCGCCAGGCGCTGCGACTGAACGCCGGGGGCGCGGTGGAGTCGCCCCCGGGAGAGCGAAACCGTCTGCGCTACCAAGGTCGGGGGATAGCGGCTGTCATCGCGCCATGGAACTTCCCGCTGGCCATCGCCACGGGGATGGTCACCGCGGCTCTTGTTACCGGGAACACCGTTCTGTTCAAGCCCGCCGAGCAGACTCCTGCCGTCGCGTCCAAGCTTGTGGAGGCGTTGCACGTGGCTGGGCTCCCCAGCGGGGTACTCGCCTTCCTGCCCGGTCTCGGCGAGGTCGTCGGCGCGTATCTCGTGTCCCATCCCGACGTTGCCCTGGTCGCCTTCACCGGTTCAAAAGCGGTGGGGCTCGGGATCATCGAGGCCGCCGCGGTGCCCGGCACCGGCCAGCGGCACGTGAAGCGGGTCGTCGCGGAGATGGGTGGGAAGAACCCGCTGATCGTCGACGGCGACGCCGATCTCGACCAGGCGGTCCCGATCATCCTGTCCTCGGCCTTTGGTTACTCGGGGCAGAAGTGCTCGGCGGCGTCGAGACTCATCGTGCTCGATCGGGTTCACGACGAGTTGCTCGAACGGCTTGTCGGAGCGGCGCGAGCACTGCGGATCGGCCACCCGCGAGAGATGGCGGTCGACATCGGACCGCTGATCGACGCGGAGGCCTATGAGCGGGTGCAGGCCTACGTCGATTTGGTGCCGGCCGAAGGTCGACTCGCACTTGCGAGTAGGAGTCTGCCGACCTCCGGATACTTCGTCGGTCCGACGATCGTTGACGACGTCGATCCGTCTGGGCGGCTCGCAACCGAGGAGATCTTCGGGCCTGTGCTTGCGGTGATGCGCAGCGCGTCGTTCGGTGATGCGCTCGCGCTTGCCAACAACACCGACTACGCCCTTACGGCGGCCGTCCTCTCGAGATCACCACACAACATCCGTCAGGCCGAGTCGGAGTTGCGCGCCGGCAACGTGTACATCAATCGCTCGACCACCGGCGCGGTCGTGGGCCGCCAGCCCTTCGGTGGCTACGGCCTGTCTGGGGTGGGGTCCAAGGCCGGTGGCCCGGACTATCTCTTCCAGTTCGTCGAGCCCCGCGCCATCAGCGAAAACACGCTCCGCCAGGGGTTCGCGCCCACAGATGACCGCTGAGTTCCGGCCGCGGTAACCTCAGTGCGCATCCCTGGGGCCGTTGGCGCAGTTCGGTAGCGCGCTTGCTCGACACGCAAGAGGTCACTGGTTCAAGTCCAGTACGGCCCACCCAGAAAGATGCTGTTCAGAGGCCTAACGAGTAACCGGGCGACCCTCGGCGGAGCGGTTTTGAGGCCCCAGGTGAGCCAAAGGGTGAGCCATTCGCTGACAATGGCTCACCCAGGTGAGCCGAACAGCGCTTCCATGGGCTTCACCCCAGCGTCAACGGTCGGCGCCATCGCGTGGCGGTAGACGAGCGCCGTCATGCGAGTGCCGTCGTGACCCATGATGTCGGCCACCTCCTCTAGCGGAACGCGCGCCGCCGAGAGAATCGACGCCGCTGAGTGGCGCAGTTCGTACGGGCGCCAGTGTCCGATGCCAACGGAGCACGTGAGCCGGGAGAACGAACGTCGAAGGTTCGACGGGTCCGTAGGCGTGCCGACATCAGTTGCGAAGACGAGTTGAAAGTCTTGCCAGATGTCACCAGCAACGAGGCGCTCGGCGGCTTGGCGCGCTCGGTGAGCTTTGAGCGCTTCGACTACCTGCGCGGGAAGGTTGAGGGCTCGGCGCGACCGCGGCGTCTTCAGCTCGCCGATGTAGAGCGCTGTTCCGTCCCGCTTGAGAGATCGGCGCACCTGAAGGGTCGCTGCATCGAGGTCGACATCGTCCCATGTGAGACCGAGTAGCTCGCCGGGACGAAGTGCACACATGAGTCCGGTCACGAACAACGCCTCTAGGCGGTCCCCCTTCGCAGCGTCGAGGAGCGCCTTCGCCTGTTCGACGGAAAGAGCGCGGGACTCTCGGCCCTTTCCGGCCTTCGGCAGGTCGGCCAGGGTGGCGACGTTGCGGACGACCTTGCCTCGCCGCTCGGCGTGACGGAGAGCCCGACCGAGCACCATACGCAACCGCATGAGGCTGCTCCGTGACAGGCCGGTTGCGGCCCGGGCCCGAAGCATGTGATCGACGTCGTCGGGGGACAGGTCGCGAAGGCGATGGCCACCGAGCGCTGGCACAAGGTGCTTGTCGACGGCCCACTTGTAATTCGCCACGGTGTTGGAGGAGTGGCACACAGCCGGCACCGTGTTCGCTAGCCAATCTTCGAGAAAGCGTTTCACGGTGAGGCTGCCGTCCGGGACGGGGAGCCCGTCGGTCTGGGCGGACTGCGCTATCCGCATCGCCTCGCGCGCCTTGGCTCGCGTCGGCCCTGTCACCCGCCGACGTTGCCGCTTGCCGTTGTTGCTACGAACGTCGAAGGCGGCAACCCATCGTTGCCGGCTCTCCTCGAAATAGATGGTGCCGTCGCCGCGCCCCTGCTTGTTCATTCGGTTCCCTTTCGTAAGAGGCTGATGGCCTTCTGAGTGAGTTCACCACCGGCTCGGCCAGGTGGGGCTTTCGTCAAGAGAGGACCGCGACGCCTAGTTCTCGCCTCGTAAAGCAGGTTTCTCACCGTCGATTCGCCGAGCTGGTTCCGCTCGGCAAGCGCTTTCACCGGTTTTGCACCAGGCTCGTCTAGAAGCTGGACGTACTCCGCAGCGACCTGGGCATAGAAAAAGTCAGGCCTTCCGCTACGACCGGGGCGGCGCTTGTCCGTGACTATTTGCCCCCAGCCGGTCCTGCTGGCCGAACTACCCAGGACCGCGTCCAGTGTTTGCCGAACCCTGGTCAGTGCCGTGTCGCAGACCTCGCCTACGGGGAGATTACGGAGCCGTCTCGCCGTGAGGTGTTCGGCCGTGGGCGGTGTCGAATCATCATCAACGTAGACGACGGTCTCTGCTCCCTCCTTCTCGGAACGGAAGACGAGTGGCCGGACATGGAACCCCGCCACTTTGCCGTCCGCTGTCAGCTCCACCTTGAAGACAAGTCCCGTTACGTCTCTGTGCTCGACCCAGATAAGAGCGGGACCGGTGATGGCTTCAATGTCGGAGCGAATGATCCGAGTGCGTTCACCTTTGGCCCACGGCCTGCGACCCACCTGCGAGGGCAGGAGTCCTCGGCGGTGTGGGGCGGCGTCGCCGAACCCGACTTCCTCTGACCCTCCTTTCTTTCGTGGCACACCATGACAATACCAGTTGGCGTCCATCACTATCCACTTAACACGTACAGACGTGTTTCGGCAGAGGAGGAGCCAAGTGGAAAAACTCATGTACGGAGTCGAGGAGGCCGTCGAAGTGACGAGTCTGGGTCGGAGCATGCTCTACGAGCTGATGGCGTCTGGCGCTATCGAAAGCGTGAAGATCGGTAAGCGACGCCTGATCCCTCGCGACGCTCTGGAAGCTTTCCTTGCTGGTCTAAGGAAGGCGTCGTGATGCCCAGAAAAAGCAGAACCGGCCCGAAGGCCGGCCCCGACAGCATCTTGATGACCTCGTCCCCACCGCTAGGTCCGGGTCGTGGACGATCATAACACCCGCTGGAAGCGCCAACGGGAAGCCGCTCCCGAAAAAGAGGCCCTGCTGCGCGCGTTGGCAAATGCCGACGACATCGCGCTGGCCTTGCAGCAGATCGTCAGGATGGCATCGAGCACTGGCGAGGCGTCATTC